>JAOZSO010000052.1:0-12734 GCA_029939655.1 Desulfobacterales bacterium | reverse complement strand
CACTAAAGACCTCAGACAGTTTCACGATCGCACAGGGATCACCCATCGGCCTTAGTGAGTTGCCTCTTTGTTGTGTAGAGGTCTGAAAAATTACAATAAAAAGCGGCGAAGCCGCATTCGATAGATTAGCTTTGCGAATTTATTTGTAATAAGAGCATGACTCAGGTATGTAAGGCCAGAAAGGGAAGACCATATGAAACACGGAGTGCAATAAGGGCTGACTGCGCTATTTACTGCCAACAATTCATCATTCCATCATTCCACAAATCCAATATTCCATAGATGAATAAAGAATCGCATGTGAAAACCATACGACACAACATACCAAAACCCGGACCATACAATATCGCCATTGTCAGCATGGCCGGACTCTTACCTGGTGCGGACACCCTGGACACTTTCTGGAGCAACCTGGTTCACAAAAGAGATGCCTGTCAGGAGAGCGGGAAGGATCGTTGGCGGGTAGACCCAACCGAGATGACTACAGAAGGATCGCGGCCCGACAAAGCGGTATCCAGGGTGGCCTGTCTTTTGAATCAGGATATCGACTATTGTTTTGATAATCTCGATCTTGACCAGGACCTGCTTAGTGATCTCGACCCTCTTCACCGGATCGTGCTGCACGCAGGCAGAGAGGCATTTTATAGTGCCCGGCATGAATCCATCGACCGGAAACGAACCGGTGTGATTCTGGCCGCCATCGCCCTCCCCACAGATGCATCATCTTTGATCGCGGAAAAAATTCTGGGATCTTATCTCGAAAAACGATTATTTGATTCCACAGCCGAAGGTATGGCGCCGATTCTGACCGGAAATCAATGCCTGGCCGGGAGGATGACCGGTTTTCCGGCAGCCCTGTTGGCAAATGGACTTGGTCTCGGAAACGGCACCTATACATTGGATGCGGCCTGTGCGTCGTCGCTGGTGGCATTCAAGCTCGCCTGTGACACCTTGTCGCAACACAGGGCGGATGCCATGTTGGTGGGCGGTGTTTCGCGGCCTGACTGTCTCTATACACAGGTTGGATTTTCCCAGCTTCACGCGTTGTCGCCGTCGGGTCGTTGCGCGCCATTTGACAAACGTGCGGACGGTCTGGTTGTAGGGGAAGGTGTCGGTATGTTTGTACTGAAACGTGTGGAAGATGCCGTAAAGGACGATGACGACATTCTGGCGGTCATCAAGGGCATCGGACTTTCCAACGATATGGGGGGAAGTCTCCTGGCGCCCATGAGTGAAGGCCAGTTAAGGGCCATGCGTACTGCCTATGATGCTACCGGGTGGGCACCGGATCAGGTCGACCTGATCGAATGCCACGGGGCAGGCACACCCCTTGGGGATCATACCGAACTGAGCAGTCTCGCAACCCTGTGGCAGGGCATTGCAACCGATACCGGCGTTTGTCCCATCGGCTCGGTCAAATCAACGATTGGGCATCTTTTAACAGGTGCCGGGGCAGCTGGAACACTTAAAGTGTTACTTTCACTAAAGCACAAGAAGCTACCGCCATCAAACAATTTTACGGAACCAACTGAAAACAGTCCATTGATAGATAGCCCCTTCAGGATCCAGGCGGAAGTGGCGGACTGGGCCCCACGAGATGCCGATACCCCGCGCCGGGCCGCTGTCAGTGCATTTGGATTCGGCGGTATCAATGCCCATATGCTCCTGGAAGAATGGTTGAATCCGGATACGCGCGAAAAAGGTGCTGTAAATCTGCAAAAACAAGTTGTTGCAGAGAACGCCGATGATGATGATTGTCCTAAAACATCGACAATGGAAAAACCCCTGGTGGCGATCATAGGAATGAGCGCTGCCATGGGGAAGCTGTCGACCCTGAGAGCTTTTCAAGAGGCTGTTTTCAGTGGAAAATCCATCATTGAACATCATTCCCATCTTCGCGGTGCACAAATCGGCACAGATACCTATTTCCGGCAGATGGTTCCGGAACACGGCGCATTCATGGAAGAGATTTCCCTGGATATGGGTGTGTTTCGCATTCCCCCCAATGAAATTCCAGATATTCTGCCGCAGCATCTCCTCATGATGACGCTCTGTAGAAACGCCCTGATCGATGCAGGTGTCACCCTCAAGGAGAAAAGGCCTCGGATGGGCGTGATGGTGGGTGCTGATTTTGACTACGAAGCCACCAATTTTCATTTGAGATGGATCGTGAAAAAAAGTGTCCGTCGATGGGAAAAAAAATATGGGTTGAACCTTCAAGATTCAGATATCGCTGAATGGGTTCGTTCCCTGGAAGCATCCATCAGCCGGCCGTTGACTTCCAATCGGACCCTGGGCGCCTTGCCCAGCGTCATTGCGAGCCGTATCGCCAAGGAATTTCTATTGGGCGGGCCCAGTTTTGTGGTCTCGTGCGAAGAGGCAGCCGGCATAAAAGCCTTGGAAATAGGCGTCAGAGCCTTGCAGAACAACGACACAGACATGATGTTGGTGGGTGCTGTAGATTTTACCGGGGATCTTCGATACCTGGCTACGCACCATCAGGTCAGGCCCTATTCCGATGCAGGGTGTGTATCGCCCTTTGATTCGTCTGCTCAGGGCACTCTCCCCGGAGAAGGCGGTACGGCGCTGGTTCTCAAACGCCTGGATGACGCCATCACAGGAAAAGATCGTATTTATGCCATCATCAAAGGTTTTGGCGCTGCCGGTGGGATGGCGACGGATAGCGCGACTGTATCACCGGAAGCGTACCGGATATCACTTGAGCGTGGTATTCAGGAGGCTGGTATTGACTCGTCGGATATCAGCCTGTTTGAGGCGCACGGAAGTGGCATTTATGATGAAGACGCCATGGAGTCAAAAGTATTGAATGCGATTTCGACCGGCACGGGGCAGCATTGTGCCGTCAACAGCACCAAACCGATTGTCGGACACATGGGCGCCGCTTCAGGCTTGTCTTCCCTTGTGAAAACAAGCCTGTGTCTTTACCATGCCCTTATACCACCCCTGCCGAACTATCGATCGCCTGGCGATAACGCATGGAAAGAACGTTTTCACGTTCCCATCAAACCTCAGTACTGGTTTCGGAACCGGCAAACCAATCCCCGTCGGGCGTGTGTGGCCGTCATGACGTCCGATGGAAATTGCACACATGTTCTTCTGGAAGGGTATGAAGAAGCCGGGATAATATCGGCCCAAGGAGTCGCTCAAGACAAGCTTCGTCCTCTGGGATACCAATCCAGCGGTCTTTTTGTCGTTGAAGGTGATCATGGCCACGAGATCATAGAGAATCTGGGAGTTCTTTGGGACCAGATCCGTACCGGAGTTTCCAAGGGACGGCCCATGGAGAGGATCGCTCGGATCTGGTATGAAAAAAAGGGTGGTAGACCGGATAAGAAAAGAGCGCTCAGCCTGGTGATCAAAGATGTCCACGAAGCTGAGAACGAGATTCACAAAGCCAAACAGTTAGTCACTTCAGGGAAAAAAGGTTCTGCTCCGGGGCATGCAAACATATTTTACACGCCTGAGCCCCTGGGAACCTCTGCCGGCATTGCCTTTGTTTTTCCTGGCTCCGGAAACCACTATCTTGGTATGGGACGAGACATGGGTATCCAATGGCCGTCGATTCTGTGCCGGATGGACGCTGAGACCCGGCAATTGAAAAGACAAATGATTCCCGAACGCTTTGTACCTTATGGGACGTCCTGGGAAAAACGGTGGGAAACACATGCCTTGCATCAGATCCATGCCGATCCACTGCATGCAATTTTCGGGCAGGTCATGCACGGAAGTGTTACGGCAAGACTCATGCTGCAGTTCATAAACCAGCCCAATGCAGTCATCGGATACAGCCTTGGCGAAACTGCAGGATTGGTTGCCATGGGTGCCTGGAAGGGTCAAGATCGTCTGTTGGAACGGATGGTTGAATCACCTTTGTTCAAAACCGAGTTGACCGGGCCGTGCCTTTCCCTAAGGGGGGCATGGAACATCGATCCGGAAAAACGGTTTGAATGGCAGGTGGTGGCCGTGAATCGAGCGGCAGATGAGGTCATGACTGTTATTGAACAATTCCCCATGACCCGCCTGTTGATTATCAATTCGCCCAGGGAATCCGTCATTGGTGGAGAGAAAGAATCCATCCGGAAGGTTGTCAAGATGCTGGGTTGTAATGCCGTTATTCTGGACGGTGTGGTGACGGTTCACTGTGATGCGGTCAAACCAGTCGAGGATGACTACCGACAACTTCATCTGCACCCCATAGACCCGCCCGGGAATATTCGTTTCTACAGTTGCGCATGGGGTCATGCGTATGACTTGACCAGCGAGAAAGCTGCTGCATCCATACTGGACCAGGCACTTAACGGGTTCGATTTTACCCGGACCATTCAACAGGCCTACGATGATGGTATCCGTGTTTTTGTCGAAATGGGACCCCGTGCTTCCTGCACGCGGATGATACAGCAAACCCTCGAAGGCAGTCCCCATCTTGCCGTAGCTGTCAGCCGAAGCGATGACAACGAATACCTTGCAGTGTTGAAAATATTGGGTGCTTTGAGTGCGGAAAGAGTTGGTGTCGATCTCGATAAATTATATGGGAAAACAACCTATCCACCAGAAATAATAAATAATAATGATGAATTGCTGTTAGGGCCGACTGGTATGTTGAAAGCGAAGGCCTCGAACCAAATCCATATACGTGTGGGTGCTAAAACCCCCTTTCTTACCCTGCCACCATTACTACCGGACAAAACCGATTCAGATATTTCACTTCAGGGAAAATCGAAAATCGATGAGCCAACCGATCCCCTGTTCAAAACAGAGTCCATCCCTGGATATCAGTATGAAAGCGTTCCAGACCAGGTGACCCGGGAACTCATGCAATCTGTTCAGGAAAATGCCCAGGCAACCTCTGCAGCACACAAATCTTTCCTGGAATTTTCCAGCCGGATGACGAAAAACTACGAGGAAGCCATTGCCTTGCAGGCCAAACTCCTGTCCGTTCATATAGAGCAAGCCGACCAGACCGGGGCAATTGCGACAGGATCCGGGAAGCGACAGTCCTCGGGAATTGCCCCGGTTTATTCCAGAAAAGACTGCCTGGAGTTTGCCACAGGATCCGTAGCCAAGGTATTCGGCCCTGAATTCGAAGTGGTTGATACCTACCAGGCCCGTGTGCGATTGCCGGACGAACCCCTCATGCTCGTGGACAGGGTTGTATCCCTTGTGGGTAAAAAATGTTCTTTGGGCGGTGGCCGGATTGTCACTGAACACGATGTGCTTCCGGGGGCCTGGTATCTGGATGGCAACCGCGCACCTGCCTGCATATCGGTGGAGGCAGGCCAGGCAGATCTGTTTCTCAGCTCCTACCTGGGAATCGATCACGTGGTCAAGGGCAGGAGAACCTATCGTTTGCTGGATGCCTGCGTGACATTTTTCAGGGGACTGCCGCAGCCGGGCGAGACGATTCGATACGATATTGAGATCGAAAAGTTCATACGTCAGGGAGATACGCACCTTTTCTTTTTTAAATTCAAAGGGTTTATCGGTGACAATCTGCTAATTCAAATGAAAGATGGTTGCGCGGGTTTCTTTACCGAGGAGGAAGTGCGGAGCTCCGGGGGGATCGTCGCTAAAAAGACCGACGGTGCTCGTAAAAAAGAAATGGTTAAGCGTGAATGGCTGCATCCGGCCCCGGTAACAATGGATGCGTTTTCCAAGGCTGCACTGGATGCCCTGAGATCAGGGCGCCTGGGCAGTGCATTTGGTGAGGCGTTTCAAGATAAAACCATGGCACCCTCTCTATGGCTGCCGGGCGGGCACATGCACCTCATCGATCGCGTTCTCACATTCGATCCCTATGGCGGGTCTTTTGGCAGGGGTATGATATGCGCTGAAGCAGATGTTCATCCAGACGATTGGTTTCTGACATGTCATTTTGTCGATGACATGGTTATGCCGGGCACGCTCATGTACGAATGTTGTGCACACACATTGCGGGTATTTCTGCAACGCATCGGATGGATCAGTGAAAAAGAGAATGCATGTTATGAACCGGTTGTAGGGGTTGAAAGTGTGTTGAAATGCCGGGGGCCTGTGACACCGAACACACACCATGTGGTGTATGAAATCGAAATCAAGGAAATGGGGTATGGCCCGGAGCCATATGCTATTGCCGATGCTCACATGACTGCCGATGGATATTACATTGTTTTTTTTGACAGTATTTCCCTGAAGCTGACTCATGGCACACGGGAAGAAATAGAGGGTATCTGGAGGCGTGGCGCAAAACAAACCGACCCATGGGAAATTCCCCGGACCATGAAAAAAACGTCAATGACTGAAAATGTGAGCCAAGCGATATTCAATCGGCAACAACTGGAAGAATTCGCCTTTGGCAGTCCTTCTCGGGCCTTTGGAGAACCGTACGGGGAATTTGACAGCCACCGGTTTATTGCCAGGTTGCCGAGACCACCCTATCTGTTCATGGACCGGGTGGTTGCAGTTGAGCCTGAACCCTGGGTACTGAAACCCGATGGCTGGATCGAAGCCGAATTGGATGTTGATCCGGGTGACTGGTTTTTCCGTGCCAACCGTACACCTATGATGCCGTTTTGTGTTCTGAATGAAATTGCACTTCAGCCCTGTGGCTGGCTGGCGGCATACCTGGGTTCGGCCTTGCGGAGTGAAAAAGATCTCAGGTTCCGAAACCTGGGTGGTACTGCTGAAATCAGAGGAGATGTGTCTGCAGAAACTTCGTCCCTTACCACGCGGGCACGTTTGACACAGGTGTCTGAGGCCGGTGACATGATCATCGAACACTTTGATTTCCAGATCCTGAAATCCGGGGAGATGATCTATCAGGGACAGACTCATTTTGGTTTTTTTACCCAAAAAGCCCTGTCTGAACAGGTGGGATTGCAGCAGATCGATATGTCTCGATATACCTTCCCCGAAGATTCGGCAACCAGTAAGCGGGTGGTGATGCCGGATCATGCACCTGCGGCACCGGACGATCCCGCCGGGCATGTCCATGGCAATGCGGTACTGCCTGGACGGGCCATACGCATGATCGATCGCATCGATGGGTATTTCCCGGAAGGAGGACCCCATGGGTACGGTATCATCAAGGCTTCGAAAGAAGTTTTGCCCGAGGAATGGTTTTTCAAAGCACATTTTCTGGGTGATCCGGTCTGCCCGGGCTCTCTGGGTCTGGAGTCCTTGATACAGCTGCTGAAGTTCATGGCCCTGGATCGCTGGTCACATCTGGCCCACGATCATTGCTTTACCCTGAAATCGGATATCCATCATCAATGGACCTATCGCGGACAGATTACACCTGAAAACAAGCGCATGGAGCTTATCGCAGTGGTGACAAGCGTTGTGAAAAAGCCATTTCCCGTATTGACTGCCGATAGTCTGTTGACAGTTGACGGATTGCCCATTTATCATATGGAAAATTTTTCTATCGGCTTGGAACCAAAAAAATGAAATACTCAAAGGTCCATATAACCTCTTTCGGATATGAACTGCCCCCGAATGTGGTGAGTTCGGAAGATCTGGAAAAACGCCTGGCACCGCTTTACGACACTCTCCACTTTCAGAAAGGGCAGTTGGAATCACTCACGGGTATTCGTGAAAGAAGATTCTGGGATCCAGGCTTTAGGATGGCGCAAGGTGCGATTCTTGCGGGAGAAAAATCCATTGCAGCAGCAGGGATCGATCCCCGGGCGATCCGGATGCTGGTGTACGGCGGGGTTTGCCGCGATAATCTGGAACCGGCTACAGCCTGTGCCGTATCCAATGGCCTGGGGCTAGGACCGGACACGCTGGTTTACGATGTTTCCAATGCATGTCTCGGAATTCTGAATGGAATGGTTCAGGTGGCGAATGCCATCGAACTCGGCCAGATATCCGCCGGGCTCGTGGTATCCTGTGAATCCGCTCGGGAGATTGTAGACAGCACCATCCAAAGAATGCTGGAGGCCGGAACCATGGATGTGTTCAAGCAGACAGTTGCTACCCTGACAGGTGGTTCAGGAGCTGTTGCCGTGCTGCTGACGGATGCGTCTCTGTCTGACCAAAACCACCGACTCCTGGGGGGGGACTATAGATGCGCCACCGAACATCATACCCTTTGTACCTGGGGGCCTGACAGTGGTATCTCCGCTGTGGGAAAACAGGTCATGAACACGGATTCTGTGGGAGTTTTGAAACATGGGGTAGCGCTGGGCATAGAGACATACCGGGCATTCCGTAATACACTCTCACTTACTGCGGCCCAGCCTGACAAGACCGTCTGTCACCAGGTTGGTTCGACTCACCAGGACACGATTTTGAAGGCCATTGGCATTTCCAGAGAACGAGATTTTGTAACATATCCGTATCTGGGCAATATAGGAACTGTATCCCTGCCCATCACGGCTGCCATCGCTGCTGAACGTGATTTTTTCAAAGTAAACGACCTGGTGGGGATGCTGGGTATCGGTAGCGGGTTGAATTGTTTGATGTTGGGAATTGCTTGGTAGAAAACAGTATACAGGAAAAAGAATACAGAACACAGAAGGCTGTTAGGCTGCTAATAGCCTAATAGTCTACAGCCTAATAACCTAAAAATCATTATGTCACACAAACCCATCAATTTATCTCCATTCCGACACTTATACCCCTTTGATTCCCATTTTATGGATATCAGCGGGTTCAAGTATCACTATGTGGATGAAGGGGCGGGTTCGCCTGTCATCATGGTGCATGGCAACCCGACATGGTCGTTTTATTACCGGCAGCTCATTCAGGCGCTTTCCCATCAATACCGGACTATAGCCGTAGACCATATTGGTTGTGGGCTATCGGACAAACCAACCCAAGATCAATACGACTATACGCTTGACTGCCGGATAAACGATCTGGAGCGTTTCATCAGCCGTTTGGAATTAAAGGATAAAATAACACTGGTGCTCCATGATTGGGGCGGCATGATCGGTATTGCTTATGCACTCAGGCATTTGGACCGGATGGATAAAATTATCCTGCTCAACACCGCAGCATTTTTTCCTCCCCAGGGCCGTCCCCTGCCCTTCAGGCTGAAATTGATCCGACATATCAAACCGTTTGCAAATGTGGCGGTTTTAGGGTTCAACGCTTTCGCACGCAGCGCCCTTTTCATGGCAACGGCCAAGGGCTTGTCAGGTGATGTGAAATCGGGACTATTGGCGCCATACAACTGCCGGCAGAATAGAATTGCGACGCTCAAGTTCGTGGAAGACATCCCCCTCAAACCAACTGATCCGAGCTATGATACCGTGAAAACAGTACAGAACGAATTGCATCGCCTGAGAAAATTACCGATGCTTATCTGCTGGGGAATGAAGGATTTTGTCTTTACCAAAGCGTATCTCGATGAATGGTGCCATCGCTTTCCAGACGCCCGCGTGCATACTTTTGAAGATGCCGGTCATTATGTCCTGGAGGATGCAGCCGAGGTGGTGATTGACCGCATACGTAAATTCATGTTAAAAGACAGATTGAGAGAATGAGTGATAACTTGTTGAAAAAACAACTATTAAAAGTAAGTAGTATGTAGTAAGTAGCAAGCGGTAAGCTGCTGACGACTTTCGTTTCATGCTTGCAACCTAAAACCTAAAACCTAACACGTATTTCTCACTACCTATGACCCATGAATATTCAACAGACGAAATGGTAAACGTGGCTTCCCTGCTTCGGGAAATGGCATGCAATCAACCCTACACGCGGGCTGTGGTTTGTCCGTTGCGGCAGAACCGGGACAGGGGAATTGCCTACGCTCACCTTACCTTCAGACAGCTGGACAGGGAGTCTGATTGCCTGGCACACGGCCTCCTTCGCCATGGTATCAAGCGAGGTACCCGGACCATCCTGATGGTAAAACCTAGTCTCGAATTTTTTGCTCTGACCTTTGCCCTTTTTAAAGTCGGTGCGGTGCCCGTAATGGTGGATCCGGGAATGGGAATGAAGAGGATGCTCAACTGTCTATCAGAGAGCAAAGCAACGGCTTTTATCGGCATACCCCTTGCCCAGGCGTTACGTGTATGTACTCCCGGCTCTTTTAAATCAGTACATATATCCATAACAATCGGCAAACAATGGTTTTGGAGAGGCCCCAGGCTTGAGGATATTCGCCGAACACCCTGGGAACCGTTTCCAATAGCAAAAACCCGGAAAGACGAAACTGCAGCGATTCTCTTTACGACCGGCAGTACAGGCCCGGCAAAGGGGGTCGTCTATACCCACGGTATTTTCGATGCCCAGGTGCGGCATATCAAAGACAGATTTGACATTACACCCGGTGAAATCGATTTGCCGACATTCCCGCTGTTTGCGCTGTTCGATCCCGCTCTTGGAATGACCGCCGTGATACCGGATATGGACCCCACCAAACCGGCAACGGTGAACCCTGAGCGCATCATCGAGTTGATTCTGAACCATGGTGTGACGAATATGTTTGCATCTCCGGCACTGCTCAATCGTGTGGGGCGTTACGGCCAGACACATAGCATCAAGCTACCGTCATTGAAGCGGGTCATTTCGGCGGGTGCACCCGCACTGCCAGACAATCTTGAGCGTTTCAGTCGGTTGCTGGAGCCGGAAACTGAAATTTTCCCTGGCTACGGAGCTACCGAAGCCATGCCCGTGTCTGTCATGGGAAGCCATGAAATATTGCAAAAGACACGCCGGCTGAGTGAACAGGGATATGGGATATGTGTCGGCCGGGTATTGCCGGGTCTGAAAGTGCGCATCATCCGCATCAGCGACGATACCATCCCCCAGTGGTCCGATGGTCTGATTGTTCCGGACGGTGAAATTGGTGAGATAACGGTCAAGGGTGATCTTGTAACCCATCGGTATTTTGAAAGAAAACGGGATGATTTGCTTTCCAAGATAGAAGAGAGCACCAGTGTGTGGCACCGCATGGGAGATCTTGGATGGATCGATACGGAAAAACGACTCTGGTTTTGCGGGAGAAAAAGTCACCGCATTATAACACTGACCCAGACCCTGTTTACCGTTCCCTGTGAGGCCATATTTAATTGTCACCCACACGTTTTCAGAAGTGCCCTGGTAGGTATCGGGCCGCAACCCAAACAAAAACCGGTTATATGTATTGAACTGGAAAAGACCCGTCAGAAGAAAAACAAGCAGAAGATTACCCAGGAGCTGCTGGAGCTTGCCAAGGATTCCGTCCTCACTCAGGAAATCGATACTATTTTATATCACAAGGCATTTCCGGTGGATATACGGCACAATTCAAAAATATTCCGCGAGAAGCTGGCGGTTTGGGCGGGAGCCAGGGTGCGATGAAATTGATAGAAAAACAGATGAACGTCCAATCTCTGAACAATGCACGCGTTCTGGTGACAGGCGGTGGTGGATTTCTTGGAAAAGCCATTATCAAACGTCTTTTGACGCACACACCGGATATCAGATCTTTGAGCCGGAACCGGTATCCGGAACTTGATGCACTCGGTGTAGAACAGATACAAGGGGATATCAGCGATTTGGCTGCTGTGGAACGGGCCTGTCAGGAGCGGGATCTTGTGTTTCATGTGGCGGCAAAAACCGGCATATGGGGAGTGTACCAGGATTTTTACAATACGAATGTCGCCGGCACACGCCATGTTGTGAAATCCTGTCAACAGCATGATATTTCATATCTGATCTATACCAGCTCACCGAGTGTTGTATACCATGATGATGCAGATATCATGGGGGTTGATGAGTCTGCCCCCTACCCCGACCACTATCAAACCTATTATCAAGAAACAAAATCCATGGCTGAACAACTTGTCGTCCAGGCATCGGATCCTTCCCTTAAGACCATTGTGCTCCGACCCCATTTGATCTGGGGACCGGGAGATTCACAGTTTGTTCCCAGAATTATTCAAAGGGCCGGATCTCTCAGGCGGGTCGGTGACGGAAAAAATCGAATTGATACGACATTCATCGACAATGCAGTCCAGGCCCATATCCTTGCTGCCGAAAAATTGCTTGAGAATAGACACCTTTCGGGAAATATATATTTTATCAGCCAGGGAGAACCCATTTATTTGTGGGACATGGTGGATCATATCCTGATGTCAGCCGGTCGAAAACCGGTCAGAAAATCGATTCCCAAGGGCCTGGCTTATGCTATCGGTTACATCATGGAAGTAGTGTACAAGAGCTTACGTATTCGGTCCGAACCCCGAATGACGCGTTTTCTTGCCAACGAGCTGGCAAGGAATCACTGGTTCGACATCAGTGCCGCAAGAAAAGACCTGGGTTATGTGCCGGAAGTGTCCATGGCGGACGGATTGGCGCAATTAAAGGATTGGATGGAAACATGGAACTGACAGACCTGCTGCCGGTGGAAGAATGGATGAAGCTGGAGGAAGACATTCATGAACGATATGGGCTGGATACCAATGTGTTCAACACGGATGGTATCCGGATTACGCCCTATAAATCGTGGGTGAACCGGATATGTCCCGAGATCAAAGCTACTGACAAAGGACAAAGCTTTATTTGCGCGGTAGCCCACATGAATCTGGCCATCATGGCCCGCAACAGCAGGCAGACGGTTGTAGAGGAGTGCGATGCCGGTATTGTCAAGATTGTCGTGCCTATTTTTGTGACGGATATATTTGTCGGTGCTGTGGGAGCCTGTGGGAAATGCCTGGATGATGGTGAAGTTGATTCGTTTCTGGTCAACAAGATTACCGGGATCGATGAAGAAAAAGTGGAAAGCCTGGCCCAGGATATAG
>JAOZSO010000434.1:0-3394 GCA_029939655.1 Desulfobacterales bacterium | reverse complement strand
CTGTGCACGGTATCTCTTGAGCTTTATAGATAACCGTAAAATAGTATATAGCCAATAGACAATTCCTGTGCGGCCATGAAAAACGAGTTGTAATGTGAACACAATGTTGTATTGGTATCAAGCGACAACGTCGCGTCCGATAAATTCGCGCAGCGAATTTATTTGAATACCGGTTTTCTTTTTTGCAGGAACGCAGATATTCCTTCTTTGGCGGCTTCTGAGCAGGCAATGTCACCAAACCCTCCATACCCGATCTCCAACGCTGTTTCGAGATTATCGGCGGCCGATGCCTTTCGAACGGTATCGGCGGCAATGGAAACGGCTTCTTTGCTCAGGGGCTGTTTGCCGGCAACAGGTTTTTCCGGAATCGATATCTCAGGAATGTCAACGGCTGCGTTGCTGATTCTTGATATGTTGCCTTGAAGCCGGTGCACCTCTTCAATGGCGGCCCCTATCAGGTCTGCCGGATCGCTGACGAGACAATTGATGATTCCCATCTCCGCGGCCGTTGCTGCCGGGACCGGTTTTCCGAACAGGATCATTTCATGAAAGAGCGCTGCCCCCTGGGGCCACTTACGGTAAGGCACCACACAACCGCCAATACCGGGCAGGATGCCCAATGTGATCTCCGGAAATTGCAGGACTGCTTTTTCAACCGAAACAATACCATGACACCGAATGGCCACCTCCAGTCCACCGCCCATGGCCAATCCATTGAGGGCCGCAACCACGGGCTTGTTCATTTGATCCATGTAACGCTGAACTTTAGCGCAATCCCTGGCATACTGAATGGAAGCATTTTTGTCTCCCAGCATGGTCGGAAACTTGCCGATATCGGCACCGGCAGAGAAAGCGGTGTTGCCGAACCCTGTAAGGACGAATCCTTTTACCGCTGGATCTTTTTCACTGCTTTCCAGGACCTGACATATTTCGTCCGTAATATCATCATTAAGTGCGTTCATGGCCTGGGGACGACGGATGGTGATAATTTTCACCCCGTCGATATCGTCCGTCAGAATATATCGATGAAACGATTGATAGGTCTCAAATGACCGGGTGGCCACAGGAAACCCGGGGCGATCCTCTTGAAAGCGCTTCATAATGCGGTCAACTTCGGTCTTGCCCAGGCGTTTCATGATATCGAGAGGCCCTTCTTTAAACCCCAGGGCAATCTGACAACCGAAATTGAGATCGGCCATTGTGCCGATACCCCTGTCGATAATGTCAAATGACTGTGAAAACAGAATGCCCAGCAGCCGATCCCGAATGGCATTACAAAGACTCTCGGGAATGTCCGGACCGGCCCCGGGGCGATGTGTTGCCCAGCGATCGACCGAATTGAGTATCGGCGCCGGTTTGTAATGTGTACCTTCTTCCATCTGCAGGGTATTCGTCTCAATAATGATCGGATTGCCGTTGGCCATGTTCAGAACGAAAAAAGGGCCTGCATAAACAAATTCTTCCGCCACTTTGTCAATTTGACTGGCCGTGGCCTGGCTCAAGAGATACGCGGATTCATTACACCAGTTGTCGAAAATACGATCCAGGACAAAACAGATGGCATTGTCCGTCACGATAGGCGCTTTCCCGGTTTTTGCCAGAAACCAGAACAGATAATCGATGGTTTTCTGAGCGGCACCGGACCATGAGATAACTTCTACGGGAAGACTCCGCCAGGCAGGGGCAAAAAAATGGGTAACCGAGGTTCTTTCCGGGTGTTTCATTTTCGTGAACAAGCGGTCGGCCGGAATGGAACTTGTGTTGGAAGTAATGATGGTGTCTTGACTGACAATAGTTTCAATTTGAGCGAAGATCTTCTGCTTCAAAGGTATGTTTTCCGTTGCAGCTTCGATAACCAACTGACAATCCTTCAGCTGATCGTAATCAGTGGTGTAGTAAATATTTTTAAGAACATTTTCTGCCTGTTCCGGTCTAAGTTTCCTTCGTTCGACAGCTTTTGCCGCATAAGCAGCCAATCGTTTCTCTGCAGCCGCAAGAGGTTTGTCGTCAATGTCCACTATCGTCAGTGACATGCCGGGCAAAGCACTTTTTAAGTAGTAGCCAATATCGGGACCAATAGTACCGGCGCCGATGATGGCAGCGGCGCTTGGTAATCCGCGATCCGGTTTGATCAGAAGAGGGTTGCAGGCAGTCGGGTAGAGTTCAGGGTTGGACTTCATAAGATATTCCTTCTTTATTTAAGGTAAAAAATAGGTTAAGTAGTATTATTCTCTTGACTAAAGTCTGTATACTGTATACACAAATGAAGTCAAGTTAAAAAGTGAATCTTTTTCAGCGTGTTATATCCAGTCTTACCCGATAGTGCAATCCGCCAAATCATTTAAATACATATCAGGAAGGAGGAGCCAATGAAAACGAGAAAAATACTGTTATCCGAAGATGAGATGCCGCGGCAGTGGTACAACATTCTTGCGGACATCAAGATGAATCCACCCCTGGGACCGGATGGTCCGATATCGCCGGATATGCTTGCACCGGTTTTTCCCATGAACCTCATCGAACAGGAGGTCAGCACGGAACGGTGGATCGATATTCCTGAGGAAGTTTTACGGGTCCTCAGTATCTGGCGCCCGTCTCCTTTGATCCGTGCTTTTGAACTGGAAAAAGCCCTAGATACGCCGGCACGCATTTACTACAAATATGAAGGCGTCAGCCCGCCGGGCAGCCACAAACCCAACACGGCAGTAGCCCAGGCTTATTACAACAAGGAGTTCGGCATTAAGCGCTTGACCACCGAAACCGGCGCCGGTCAGTGGGGGAGTGCCCTGGCATTTGCCTGTTCCCAGTTCGGGCTTGAGTGCAAGGTCTGGATGGTCCGGATCAGTTTCGATCAAAAACCGTATCGTAAAGCGATGATGTCTACCTGGGGTGCCCAGTGTGTTGCCAGCCCAAGCACGGAAACACAAGCCGGAAGAGGTGTTCTCGAGATGGACCCGGATACGCCCGGCAGTCTGGGAATTGCCATCAGTGAAGCTGTCGAAGCAGCTGTTACGGATGAAAGTGGTGAAACACGATATTCATTGGGCAGTGTGTTGAATCACGTGATGCTTCATCAGACCATTATTGGGCTTGAAGCCAAGAAACAATTAGAAAAAGTGGGTGAATACCCGGATATTGTCATTGGATGCGCCGGTGGCGGAAGCAATTTCGCCGGTCTTGCATTTCCATTTGCCCACGATAAAATCAATGGTAAGGATGTTGCCATATACCCGGTGGAACCCGAAGCATGCCCGACCTTGACAAGAGCGCCATTTGCTTATGATCACGGCGATTATGCCAAGATGACACCCTTACTGCCCATGCATAGCCTGGGACATACTTTTGTCCCGCCGCCTCTTCATGCGGGTGGGTTACGGTATCACGGCATGGCACC
>JAOZSO010000433.1:1176-3396 GCA_029939655.1 Desulfobacterales bacterium | reverse complement strand
TTTGTCAATTTTTATGAAACAGGGTTGGGTAGGTCGATCTGCCTGGGATCCATTTCTTTCAGGGCATATTCAAAATAGGCGCCACTTCCGATGAGAAGGTCGAACAGATCTGGATCGATTTTGTGGTTTTCTTTCATAAATCGAATGATCTTGGTCGCCTCGGAAAGTTTCATGGGTTTACGATAGGGTCTGTCGCGGGCGGTCAGCGCTTCGAAAATGTCGACAATGGCCAGAATCCGGGTCTGTATGGGAAGCTCCTTTTCCGTAAGTCCCAATGGATAACCCGACCCATCCAGCTTCTCATGGTGCCCACCGGCGAACTCCGGAACCCTCGCCAGTTTCAATGGGAAAGACAGCTGCTTTAAAATCTTGAGCGTCATGTTGGCATGATTCTCAACAACCATGCTTTCCTCATCCGTGAGGTTGCCATACCGTATACTCAGGTTCTTGATTTCGTCCTCGGTCAGGTAGGGTTGTTTTGCGTTTTGAAAGGTATATTCTTTTTTTCCAATACTTCGAAGGCGTGAGAGTCGTTCTTCAGTCATAGGTTGGTCGGTGCCGTTGCATTCTTTGATGAATTCAAGTTCTTGAAGCAAGACCGTCAAATCTTCGGAAAGCGATTGATCGGCCAGCCCCAGTTTCGACAGATCGACCTGCTCCTTTTGCAGCAGCTTGAGCTTCGCATCCAGGTGCGCATTGACTATCTCAGATGCAATCAGAGCAAACCGGGTCTCGACCAGGTTGACACGATCGAAAATAGTTTCAAGTTTACTTGACTTATTGATGATATTTTCAGGTGTCGTCACTTTACCGACGTCATGCATCCATGCAGACAGACGCAGCTCTTCCATCTCTTCCCTGGTGAAGTGGAACCCCTTATAGGGTCCTGTCTCGTCTTCGTTGATTTTCTCGGCCAGCATCATACTCAATTGAACCACGCGATTGATATGGCCTCCGGTGTAGGGAGATTTTTCATCGATGGCCGTGGCAATGCTCCTGATAAAGGCATAAAAGAGATTGTTCAGGTTTTCGATCAACTGGGCATTGGTTAGAGCTACCGCTGCCTGGGACGCCAGGGCAGATACCAAGTCAACATACTCTTCGGAAAAAGGAATGGTATCAGCGGTTCTCCGGTGTATGGCATTCAACAGCTGCAAAACCCCAATGATCTCATTTTCGTGATTCTTGAGGGGCATGACGAGCATCGATTGGGTATGATAGCCGGATATCACGTCATATTTCCTGGGGCCTGGAAATTGCTCACTTTCAGTCCCGTAAACATCTCTCACGTTAATGGTCTCACCGGTCAAGGCAACTTTAGATGACACATTGGCATGATTTGGTTCGCCATTGATGAATAGCGGCACATTGGGCAACTCGATATCCACATCGCTCGTGCCACCCATTTTGACCTGCATGGAATCATTTTGTACAATTTCAAATATCAGTTCCTGATTTTCCTTGTCCAGCAGGTAGAGCGTGCCGGCGTCGGCATTGGTAAGGGATCTGGCCTCGATGACAATCCGTTCCAGAAGTTTTTTGGTGTCCTTTTCCGCAGACAGGGAAAGCCCTATCTGAGTAAGGGTTCGATACCAGCGTTCGCTTCTGATGAGCGCCTCATCCGCAAGCTTCCGCTCGGTTATATCTTCTATGATTCCGTCATAATACTGTATATCACCATGCTCGTCCTTGACGGCCACGGCAGATACCGCCCCGATGAAACGCGTAGCATCCTTCCGTTTGAGACGCAGTTCGATGTTCTTGGCAAAACCTTTTTTCGCCAGCCCTGCACTGAATTTCAAACGCTGAGATGGGTCTTCATAAAGTTCGGAAACATTCAGCGCGATAAATTCGTCCCGTGATTCATAACCAAACATTTGTACGATAGCCGGGTTCACTTCGATAAACCGTCCCTTTGCACCCACGGTGTTACGATACACACCCACATTCAAATTATCGGTCAGGGATTTATATTTTGTTTCACTATCTCGAAAAGCGGCTTCAACACGATTTCGATTTTTTATTTCCAGATCCAGCTGGTTGTGCTTCCGCGTAAGCTCGACGGTTTGATCCCGGATCTCGGCTTCCATTTCATTATATGCCTTGACCAGCTCTGCCTTGGCCTGTTTTTTTTCATCTTTGGACCGTTTTTTCCCTATGGCACCCTGAATGATGGTAGACAACACTTCCAGATCGAAGGGCTTGTCCAGAAAATCGTAT
>JAOZSO010000433.1:0-1166 GCA_029939655.1 Desulfobacterales bacterium | reverse complement strand
TCTTTACGCAAAGAAGTGACGGCAGATTGCGTTGAGGCATGACCGGTCATAACGATGACATTGGTTTCAAGTTCTTGATCGTTGATGAAGTCCATGACTTCATATCCATCCATTCCAGGCATCATCAAATCGAGGAGAGCAACGTCGATTTTCCTTTTGGACAATTGTTCCACAGCGTCTTCTCCACCACTCACGGCAGAGGCATGAAACCCTTGTTTGTTAAGAAACTCCTCCAGAAGTTCCCGAAAATTGGTATCATCATCCACAATCAATATTTCAGATAACGACAATATTATTTCTCCTGCTTGGTTTGTGACAAAATGGCGTCTGCTAAAAGCAGATCTTCATTTGTCGTAATTTTAAGATTATCTCCTGTACTCCGCAAGATGCTTACCGGCAAACCCATCCGTTCCATCAGAGCAGCGTCATCCGTAGTCTCGATGCCTGCTTTGGCTGCAGCTTCATGTGCATCACGAATAAGTTGATAATGAAACGCCTGGGGTGTTTGAGCAGTCCACAGACACTCCCTGCCAATCGTTCTTTGTATCAAGCTGTCACCGTCCACCATTTTTAGGGTGTCCTGCACGGGAACACCCAAAATACACGCACCCGAGGTCATGGCTTTACTGATACAGCGCGATATCATCTCCGGCTGTATCAGGGGTCGCACACCGTCATGAATTACCACAATACAGTCCCTGTCGTCAATGGATAGAATACCGTTGAATACCGAATCCTGTCGCCTTTTCCCACCGGCAAGAACATTGATTGGTGTGTCTGTATGCAAACCTGAGAGGAGTTGCCCCCGGCAATACTGGATATCCTTTTCCGGCACCACCAGTACAATCTTATCCACCTCCGGACATCTATTGAACGCCATGATTGTATGGCACAGAACAGGTCTTCCCTGCAGCAACAGATACTGCTTGGGTGTAGACCGATTCATCCGGACTCCCTTTCCGGCACTGACAATGATGGCATGTGTCTGCATTATCTTAAGTATTTTAATTCTCCCGGCAGCGGCACATCCTTTCCCATGGTATCTTCTCCGTAATTGGCACAAGCAAGAATCTCGATATCCTTCAATGCCCGATCATCACCTTCAAACTGCACTTCAGTGATGTTTTCTTTTTGAATTTTGCCGCCGGCCCACTGGATATCAAGAA
>JAOZSO010000051.1:0-12781 GCA_029939655.1 Desulfobacterales bacterium | reverse complement strand
TACCTCCTTTGAGGTCATATCTATTTACTGACGGGAAAAATCACTCAGTTCAGTTACAAAAATTCGCGGATTTTTATTAAAAGCGCTCTCGGACTAAACGGTTTCGATACATATGCATTACAACCAGCCTCAAATGCCTTGGTATCATCCCCGCTGAGAGCATAGGAGGTGACAGCAATGATCGGTATCGAACTCAGGGAAGGGATGGCCTTGATCCTCCGAGTGGCTTCATATCCGTCGAAATCGGGCAGTTGAATATCCATGAGAATGAGATCCGGACGATGTGTCTCTGCCGAACGGACCCCCTCCTCACCTGTGACGGCCTCAATTACCTCATAATTGACGCTCGTCAGAAGATCTCTCATAATGCGGCGATTATCCTCTTGGTCTTCGATAACCAATATCACCTTACTCATGTTCGCTCCGTTTGTTTTTCGACTCGAGTCGGCAGTGTAAACCAAAACCGAGAGCCTTTTCCAAGAGCCGACTCTACCCCTATGCGGCCCCCGTGCATTTCTACGATTTTCTTTGAGATGGAAAGGCCAAGACCTGTGCCACCTTTTTCTCTGGTGTTGGATCCGTCGGCTTGTTGGAATTCTTCAAATATCTTCAGTCGGTCTGTTTCAGAAAGCCCAGGACCTGTGTCGGATACAGAGACTAAAAAGGATTTATTGGAAACGCCTGCCTCCACCTTAACTTCCCCTTGATCGGTAAATTTAATAGCGTTTCCGAGGAGGTTCAAAATCACCTGAGCTATACGCTGTCCGTCTCCTTTACCCGTTGTCAAGTTTTTAGGGGCGATGAATTTCAAATCGAGATTCTTTTCCACCGCCAGTGCTTCAACCGATGTGAGAGCCGTTTGGACTATGTCTTGCATCGAGTAATCGCTGAGAGAAAGTGTCAGCCTGCCTGCTTCGATTTTGGAGAGATCGAGGACGTCATTGATCAGGCTAAGAAGATGCCGCCCACTTTTTCCCACACGCTCTAAAACCTCCCGGATTTTCTCTGGCACTTCACCATATATGTTATCTATAATCAATTCCGAATAGCCTAGAATAGCATTCAGGGGTGTTCTGAGTTCGTGACTCATGTTGGCAAGAAACGCGGACTTATGTTTGTTGGCAATCTCGAGTTCTTGTCCCTTATTTTCAATTTCACGGAATAGTTGAGCATTATGGATGGCAACGACAGACTGGGCGGCAAAGGTTTGAAGCATGTCAACAACCGAGGGTGGAAACTCACCAGCGGCTTTGCGTCGAACAATAAAGCCACCAATAAGTTGGTCTTTACGCAGCAACGGTAATGCAAGCAGGGCCCGATAGCCGGCTTGTTGAACGGATGGTAGGGGGTAATGTGGCACCTTCGCCAGGTCCGGAATTTGATCCGGGACCTTTTTTATTGCAGCCTGGCCGATAACTGTTTTGTCTCCCACTTGTAGTTTAGAATCACGCAACGAACCAATGAATTCCGGACTCATGCCATAGTTTATCCGTGTTGCAAAAACCTGTTCCGCTTCATTGAACTCGTAGATCGTTCCGGAGTCTGTATTTGAAAACTGTACCGCATGGCGAACAATGTTTGTCAGCACCTTCTCCAGATCGAGAGTGGAACTGACCGCCTGACTGACTTCCCCAAGGGCAGTCAATTCTTCCACTGATCGAGCCAGTTCTTTGGTCCGCAATGCAACCTTTTGCTCCAGGGTACGGCTGTATTCTTCTAATTTTCCCTTACTCTCACTCAGTTCTTCAAATAATTGTTTGATCGATCCTCGCATGTGATCCAGGTGTTGCGCCAGTATTCCTATCTCATCACTGCTGCTCTTATCCACAAAAGTGCCTAAATCTCCTTGAGCAATCAAAGAAGCTGATGCCTGCAGTTTTTTCAATGGGGTAGTGATATAACGTCTTGTGACGAATATCGATGTAAGCCAAATTGCAGCAATCATAAGGATTAGCAATGCAACTGTGCCGTAAATTTGATAAAGGGCCTGCTTTTTTACTTTCTCGCGTGACATGACGATTAAAATTTTGCTGATGATGTTTTCTTTAAAATAGATGTCAGATGATTTGGCAATCAGTTCAGAATCTTTTAGCATTGCCGGGAACATGTCTGAACCGATATGTTTAAGGTGAATACCGGGGCGTTCTCTCGCAGTGATAATCTGATCTTTCCACCATATTTTTAAATAAACAATTGATTCATCTAAAAAAAGTGCCTCAACAAAATCGTTTACAACCATGTAGTCTAAATTCCACAGTGGCGTAGGCAGACTGTTTTCTGCAAATAAAATAGCGTTATCCAATCGCTTTTGCATTTCCGATTCGATTCGGCTGATGTCATAGAGTGTGACAATCGTAGTAAAAACTATTAATAATAAGGCGATGATACTGATTAAGGCATAGCTAAAACGACGGCTGATACTGCTGGCTTTAGGAGAGGTTCCCGGTGAGAAGGCGCTCTGCATAGACAAATTCCCTTAAAAAGTAGTGAAAGAGTCAATTTTTATCGAGGTCCCGGCTATAGCAACCCGTGCGTCTTAGTTTGTAATCTCTGGGAATGGATCATCTTCTAATCTCATATTCCACTTTTTTCGAATCTGCAGGATGGTGCCATCCGCAGACAATTCATTAAAAGCGTCCTGCCACGTTTTAACAATTGCATCAGATGTCTTTTTGGAAAAAGCGATCATCAGTTCAATTTCACGCAGATGATAGACTTCCTCAAATTTACTATAGTCAATGCCGGCCAAGTCACAAACCGTTCTCATGCCCGGTATTTTATAAGCCCACAAGTCTATTCGGCCAAGGGCGAGCTTCTTGGCGTTTAATTGTTCATCTGAAACAGGCTCTAGATTTTCAAAGCCATGTGCTTCCAGCAAGCGTCCTCTGGTATCATCACGAAGTGTCCCAATACGGTTTGCCTTTTTGGCATCTTCCAGGCTGTCAATAATAATTCCCGAGCCCTTTCGTGCGACAAGAACGTCTCTTTTCATTGCCAGCGGGCCAACCCATTTAAATTTATCATGGCGTACTTTGGTATATGTCATCCCAAACAGAATCACATTTTTTTCTTCCAGAGCCATTTTATAAGCCCTTGACCATGGATAGACTTGTATTTGCTCCCGGGATCCTGCTTTTTTTTGAATTGCTTTCACAATCTCCACAGAAGGACCCACTAATTCACCACTATCTACGTAATTTAAGGGGGGTAGGTTTTCTGTTAAAATAGTGAGTTCTTCGCATAAACTGGATTGGCTTCCAAGTAGAATGACCGTCGCAAGAATAAGAAATATTTTTTTCATGACAACACTCCTTTAAAGGCTCCCTGTTTACTGCCAAGAATATCGTTTCATCGGTGTGTGGCTTTTTGCTCATCGGACATGGTGATCACCTTCATTGGTTGGATGCTAAAAAAAGATGATCCGTTTTGAAAAGATAGTGACAAGCCGTGAATGACGTCAGAGCAGGTGTAATTTATGTAATTCCGCTACAGATCAGATGTAATTCAAGTGTGTTATAAGGTTTATACAGGATGGTGGGGGATGGGTCAAGGGATTAGGTATATTTTAGGTTCCAGTATAGATATCATACGCTTCAATCGGCACCTGAGAGTCCAACGCAGAAATTGGGCCAATAGACGTTTTTGAGATAGCTTCTACAGGGCAATCAAATATAACCCACCGTATCAATCTCGATGCGAAGACCAAAGGGCAGTTTTTTTACTTCAACACATGTTCTGGCCGGCATTGGATCGTTAAAGTATTTTCTGTACACATCATTGAAGCGAGAATATTCCCGAATATCGGCCATGTAAACGCTGACCTGCAGAATTTTATCCAGTGATGATCCGGCGGATTCCATGATGATCTTAATATTCTCCAAGGCCAGCCTTGCTTCATTTTCAATGGTGCCGGTTGTCAATTGATTGGTTGAAGGGTCAACCGCACCCTGCCCGGATATATATATCATGTCCTTATAGATTACCGCCTGTGAATACGGCCCCCCCAGTTCTGCTGCCTTATCCGTGTGAAATGAAATTTTTTCGGCCATAATACCCCCTCCCCCCCAAAAACTTATGAACAACTTTATTCCAGCAAGAAAACCTGGTCATTTGGGCCAGGTATCTACAATGCACGACTATGTCGCTTTTGACGAAAGGTTTATCCGCCTATTTTGTGGTGGGCTAAAATATTATTCCTCTTCTTCAGACAAGCCTGTTATTCGGTAAAAGGGCTTCCAGTAGGCTTTTTGTATCCATTTAATCGTAGAAGTCATGGTCTGGCTGCTCGTGTAAACCAGCGCATAAAGGGTTGGAACCACCAGGAGCGTCAATAATGTGGCAAGCGCCAGGCCAAAGATAACCGCACTGGCCATGGAACTCCACCACTGTGTCGATGCGCTGATCCACGACATTTTCATCTCGTGAAAATCGTATGATATCCCTGTAACCATCGGCAAAAGTCCGAGGATCGTGGTTATTGCAGTCAACAATACGGGCCTTAGGCGTGTACATCCCGCAGCAATGATGGCCTCTTTAAACGGCATCCCTCTCTTGTTCAGCCGATTGGTATAATCGATCAGCACGATGGCATTGTTGACAACGACGCCTGCCAGTGAAATGACACCGACACCTGTCATGATGATACCGAAGGGATACTCCATCACCGCAAGCCCCAGGAAAACACCCCCTAGCGAGAGAATAACCGATGTCAGGATAATCAGCGGCTGGGCAATCGAATTGAACTGTGTAACCAGAATGAGCATGATGAGAAAAAGAGCCGCTGCAAACGCTTTTGTCAAAAAGGCTTCCGCCTGTTCCTGTTCTTCCTGTTCTCCGGTAAATCGCATCTTATACCCCGGCGGCAAACTGATGTTTGACATATATTTTTCAGCCTGTGCCCTCACCACCGGGCCTGGAATATGCGTTTCATCAACATCGGCCTTTACCGTGACAACCCGTTCATGATTCACGCGGTTGATCTGCCCCAATCCTCCGGTCACTTCAAAGCTTGCAATCGTACTCAACGGAATGAGCCCATTGCCCGTGGGAATAAGGAGCTCACGAAGGATGTCTGTCGACTTTCTGTCTGCTTCCGACAATTGAACCGTAATATCGAAATCCTCATCCCCCTCGCGATAGGTGGATACTTTTGTTCCATTGAAAGCGACTTTCAAAACAAACCCGATGACCTCGGTAGACAAACCCAGCAAAGAAGCCTTCTGGCGGTCGACTCGAACGCTTACAGTCGGTGATCCGGAAACAAAATCATCCTGAATATCCTGCACAAAAGGAATTTTTCCCAATACTCTCGTGACCTCCCGGGATATGCGTCCGAGAACGGCGAAGTTGTCCCCGGAAATTTCGATATTGATGGGCGCTCCGGTGGGCGGGCCTTCCTCCTGGACGGAGATGGTTATTTTGGCTCCCGGAATATCTTTGATCCGTTTTCTGATCTCTTCCACCGTTATAAAAGAGGACTCCGGACGTTCTTCCAGATCATGAAACTGGACACCAATATGATTGGGCGAGGTGCTTTCAAACATGGAGCTTCCACCGATCACCGCAACCGTTCGGGAATAAATGTCCTTCACATTTGCCAGATCCGTCAAGCCGGTGTATTGCCTGCCACCCCGAAGCGTATGGTTTTTTTTCTCCGTATCGGCATAATAACACTCGGCAGGATCTATATGAGCCTCGATGATTGACTGTTCAGCGCCGTTGCAGATGGCGGCTTCCACCTGCCTGGAAATACGATCGGAAAAATTAATATCCGCACCTTCTGAGACATCCAGGTTAACGTATATACTGTTCGGCTCTATATTGGGGAAAAACTCGACAGGCTTTTCCAGACCGATTCGATACATCCAGATCATGGTCATAGCCACAACAGCCAGAAGAGCCATCAAGAGAACGGCCAGTCGATGGTTTAGCGCGCCTTCCAGGAGTCTGCGATATCCCTTGAGCAGGGGGCCCCGGATCGCAATTGGCGCCTCCCCGGCCTGTTCGATATCTTCTGCCGTAGCTCGTTTCTTTGCAAATGGGTGACCAAAAGGCAACTTCAGGAATATGGCCGCTAGTGCAGGATTGATGACCATGGCAACAAAAAGAGAAGAGGCCAGCGTAACCATAACCGTTTTGGGCAGATAAGACATAAATTCACCCATGATGCCCGGCCAGAAAATCAGCGGGAAAAAAGCAGCCAGCGTTGTCAGTGTAGATGCTATGACGGGTTGTGCCACCTCACTCGTTGCTTTCATGGCGGCCTGTATTCTCGGTACCCCCTGCTCCATATACCGATAAATATTTTCAACAATTACGATGGCGTTGTCCACCAGCATTCCCAGCGCCAGGGTCAATGAAAACAGGACAACCATGTTCAACGTGATGCCGAGGGCACCCAGCAACACAAAGGAGATAAACATTGAAAAGGGAATTGCCATGCTTACCAGAAAAGCATTCCGGACTCCCAGGAAAAATAACAACACGACAATGACAAGAATCAGACCTGTAATGATATTATTCTCCAGATCGGACACCATGATCCGGATATCTTTGGCCTGGTCCATGAGCTTGGTGATTTCCGTTCCGGTGGGCCAGGTATGCCTTTTCTCATCGACAATGTCCGACACCTTGTCCGTAATACCCAAAATATTCTCACCGGCGCGTTTTTTTATCTGTATGTTGACAGCCTCCTGCCCGTTCAATCTTGAACGACCCTCTTCATCCTTGAATCCGTCCACCACGCGCGCGACATCTCTGAGATAAACCGGCTGACCATCATGTACACCAACGATCAATCCATAAATCTCATCCGGCGTTCTGAATTCTCCCGGTACTCTCAACTGGAAACGGCCATCTCCCATTCTGATAGCGCCGCCGGACACATTCTGATTTTCCTGTGCGATAACATCCTGAAGCATTAGAATGGGCAGACCGAAATAAGCGAGCTTGTCCGGGTAGGGCTCAACCCTTATTTCCCTTTCCAAACCACCGGTAACATCCACTTCAAGTACGCCGGGTATGGACTCGAACTCCTCTTCAAGGTCTTCGGCAATTTCTTTCAGGCACTTGAGACCGCAGGTTCCGGACAGGGAAAAAACAACGATGGGAAGTTCGGATATGTTGATTTCCATCACCTCAGGGTCATCTTCCAGGTCCTGAGGCAATTCGGCTTTGGCCAGATCCACTTTGTCCTTTGTCTTAGGCAGAACATCATCGATATCCGTCCCCGCGACAAATTCAATTATGATAGAGCTCTTCCCCTCGGTACTGGAGGATTCAATTTTTTTCACCCCTTCAAGACCTTTGAGCTTTTTTTCGATGGGTATGGTTATGGCGCTCTCAATATCTTCCGGTGCAACACCGGCATAATCTGTCATGATAAACACGAAAGGGATTGTGATGTCCGGGGCTGATTCTCTTGGCAGGGAAAAATAAGACAGCGGTCCGAAGACGAGAATCATGAGTGCCAGCACCATCACGCTGGTTCTTTTCTTGACAGCCAGATCGGAAACAATCATAAAGCCAGTATCTCCCGCACATCCAAAACATTCTTTATGACTTCAATGGGCTGACCATCATTTAAAAGCCGATGTCCCACGACGATAACCTTATCGTTTGCCGATATCCCGGAAGTGATGTGAACCTGCCAGTCAACCAGCTGCCCCAATACAACCGGTGTTTTTTTGGCTGAACCGTCATTTTCTATATAGACAAACTGCTCGTCACCCTGATTGATGACCGCATACAGTGGTATCACCAGTGCATTTTCATGCACAGCTCTTATGAGTTCAACACGGGCAAACATGCCCGGCAGAATATGGCCGTCCGTATTGGGGATTTCCAGTTCGAGATCGAACAGACGTGCCAGGTTCCTGGGTTGCCTGGACAGGAAAACCTTTTTTCCTGTTATGCGCCTTTTTTCGAGGGCGTCGATAATCACCGTCGCTTCATTCAGATCGAGAAAAAAGGCGACGTCGCTTTCGGGTATGCCCACGGTTACTTTTACGTCTGATAGACGAAGTATTTGCGCCACCGGATCTCCCACACCGAGAAAGCTACCCTGCTTGGCGATGATCTCATTGACCTGCCCCTTTATGGGAGCCGAAATCCGGGTTCTGTTCAAAGCCAGTTTGGCTTCTTTCTGCTGAGCAGAGACATCGTTCAGTCTGGCTTCGATTTCATCGAGTCTGCTTGCCGCGGTAATCTTCTTTTTATCCAGGGAATAGATTCGGTCGTATTCCAGTTTGGCCAGCCGATGGTTCGCTTCTATGCGGGCAAGTCGGGACCTGTAATCACGATCATCCAGCTTCGCGAGGACCTGGCCTCGCGTGACCTGTGCCCCTTCTTTTGTCAGGATCTGAACAACCTGCCCGGAAACCTCCGTTTTTACCCAAAGATCTTCTCCGGGTTCAACATATCCCGGGAGTTTAATCGTATCTTCCAGGCGTCTGGGTATAGCTGTTAAGGTAATGACCCTGACAGAAGGAATGTCCTTTCTGATCGCTTCCTGTTTGGCTTTTTCCAGTCTCGAACGCTCCGTTCGGATGTCTTGGTAGAGACTGAAAATGAAGACGGCTACACACAGGACAATAGCCCAGGGAAATAACCCCCATATCCGTCTGAGAAGTTTTGATTTTCCGGTTGTTTGATTCATTTTATCCATCTTTAATGATAGGGTATTAAGCTCACTTTACCCCGACCTTGGGGTTTAGTAAAGTTGCGTCATTCAAAATACGCGTTTCTAACAACTTGGATTGCCTATGAAAAGACACTGTCTGCTTCAAATAGCACTTTTTCAACAATGGATAAAGCAAATTTTGCTTGCGTGAACAATGATTTAAAAGTATATGTTAAAATTTTGTACAAGGATAATCACCTTCAACGCTTTGGACTCAAATGAATTTAAATGCATATAAAAAACAGGCAGAATCGGCCTTTGATATTGAAGCGATTACAACATTAATCGCCAAAACTCAGAGAAAAAACGGCGAAATTCCATGGAACCCCGGCGCTAAAACAGATCCCTGGGACCACGTTGAGGCGGCGATTGGACTTTCCATCGGGGGCCATTTTGAGGAATCGAGACAGGCTTATCGATGGCTGGCAGACATGCAACTAAAGGACGGCAGCTGGTACTCATCCTATATCAACAGCATTCCTGAAGATAGAACCAGGGAAAGCAACATGTCCTCCTATCTGGCTGTCGGCCTGTTTCATTATTTTCTCATGACCGGCGACACAGCATTTCTGAACACCCTGTGGCAACCCATGTGTGGCGGCATTGCGTTCGCACTCAGTCTCCAAACACCCAACGGTGATATTTACTGGGCCATCAGCCCTGAAGAGAAAGTCGACAAAATGGCCCTTCTCACAGGCGCCAGTTCAATCTTCATGAGCCTTAAATGTGCACTACATATTGCCAATGTACTGGGCCGTTCAATGCCGGATTGGCAATCAGCATTGCTCAGATTAGGCGACGCTATCAAGAATAAGACCTATCTGTTCAATATAGCCAAATCCCGATTTTCCATGGACTGGTTTTACCCCATACTTTCAGGCTGCATCACCGGCGACGAAGCACAGAAACGAATTGACGCCTATTGGAAAAAGTTTGTCATCAGGGGCCAGGGTGTTAAGTGCGTATCCGACGAGCCCTGGGTAACAATTGCCGAAACCTCCGAGTTGTCCCTGGCGCTGACCGCCATGGGTAATGTCGAGCTTTCACGGATCGTGTTCAATTGGATTTGCGACAGAAAATTCGATGATGGTTCCTATTGGTGCGGATTTACCTACCCCGATATCATTACCTGGCCTGAGGATAAAATCGCCTGGAGCAACGCCGTTGTCCTTATGGCTGCCGATGCAATATACCAGCTGACACCGGCCAGCCATCTGTTCAATCATCGTTTCTGGAACACACTTCCGTTTATTCAGCTACCTAAATGAGAAAAGACCACAGACCCTATTATTTAAAAAAACTCCACACGCGGATTCAGGATCTATATGTAAAGCACTTCATCAAACCACAATTATCCTCCCTGGGAGCGGGCTTTACGTTTATGAAGCCCTGGCATGTCAAAATTTTCGGCACACCTATTCATATTGGAAAGTACGCGACCCTGATAGCTTCTTCGGATAACATAATCCGGATTTCCGTATGGTCGAATAGCGCTGACAAAGGATCCATCCACATGGGAAACCACTGCATGATCTGCCCCGGGGTCCGTATCGGATCTGCAGAACGCATCAATATCGGCGACAATTGTATGATTGCAAGCAACTCCTATATTGCCGATTCAGACTGGCATGACATCTATAACCGGACTACAATGGGGAAAACGGCTCCTGTCGACATTGCGGATAATGTCTGGGTGGGGGAGGGTGCCATCGTTTGCAAAGGTGTCTCTATTGGAGAAAACAGCATCGTCGGAGCCGGCTCCGTGGTGGTAAGCGACATTCCACCGGGTTGTATTTCGGCGGGCAATCCTGCCAGAATCGTCAAGCGCCTCGATCCTAATAAAAAAATGGTTACAAGGGCCCATTTTTTCGAAAACCCGGAGAAACTGTTTCAAGAGTTTGATCGCTTTGATCGCGTTCTTCTTGGAAAAAACAGTCTGCTTCATTGGATACGCCACCTGGTTTTGCCAGGCAAAAACGATTAACCCGAACATTTCATGAAACTTGACGAGGCATCCTCTGTTTGTGAAATTTCCGGGTTAGCCTGAACATTTCATGAGGAGAAAATGGAAAAACATTTGCTTTCTGAAAAGATAAGGAGCCTTTCCGACTCCGCAGGTATCGACACTGTGGGATTTGCAGATGCGTCCAAATTTACAGGCTATGCATTAAATCATCATCAAAGACGAGATCCGAAACTGACCCTGTCAAACGCAAGGTCTATTATTATTGCGGGTATCTATATCGGCGGAGTAACCTTACCAGATTGGGAAAACGTTTGGTATGGTCGAACGAGCAGGCTTTACCTTTCAGGTTTCTTTCTTGATGTCGTGAAACCACTTGCACCCATAGCCGACTTTTTAAGGCAAAAAGGATATCAAGCCAAAATTTGTGATGGCACTTTAGAAGACGGCTCTATTCTTCCATTAAAGCTTGCTGCAATACGTGCAGGCCTGGGATGGCAAGGCAAGCATTCGCTGTTAATCTCCAAAAAGTTTGGGACGTTTTTAGCGCTTGGAGGAATTATAACAGATGCCGATTTAGAACATAATACCATTGAAGAATCCGACAAATGCCGCAATTGCGATAAATGTCAAACAGCCTGCCCTTTAGCGGCGCTCAATAAACCCCATGTTCTGAATGTTAAAAAATGTATGTCCTTTCTATTACAGAATGATAAAATACCTGAAAGCTTGAAGCTGATTATGGAAAATAGAATAGGAGATTGTGAGATATGCCAAGAATCCTGCCCTTGGAATAAGAAGCACCTTAAATCTCCCTTAGTGACGAAACTGACCACTCATTTTCAAAAGAAAATAAAAGCTTGGGGAGATTCTTTCTATTTGCCAAATTTATGTAAACTGACAGAAAATGGATATAAAGATATGTTCGGTCACCTTAACACCGATGTTCCTTATGATCTATTTCACCGAAATGTTTTAATCGCGATGGAAAGAGCGGAGAGACTCAACCCTATAGTTGCATAAACCAATAGATCAAACCAAGGAGATCATTATTATGGCCGAAAAACCATTACTTCTATCCATTGAAGGAGAGACGGCACGCATTACCCTGAACAGACCGGAAGCTCGCAATGCGCTGAGTATTGAACTTTCCGACATGCTGGTCGATGCCATTCAGACCATTAAAAAATCCACTGAAATAAAATTCGTTGTGATCAAGGGTGCAGGGGATACATTCTGTGCCGGGGATGACATTACCGAAATGGTTAAATGGATTGAGGATGAACATGGAAATCCCAACCAGGGAGCAAACGGTGTTCTGCGTCGGGTACGGATTTATCAGGATATGGCAAATTCTATAGAAGAACTCGACAAAATGACGATTTCGGCGGTTGATGGATTTGCCGTAGGCGGCGGTCTGGAAATTACAATGGCGTGCGATTTTGTCATCGCCACAGAACGGGCTGTCTGGGGAATGCCGGAAGTGGACAGCGGAATTACCCCGGGCTGGGGAGGTACTACCCGAATGGCAAAATACATCGGTAAGCGGCGCACGAAAGAAATCAACATTATCGGTGCGCTCATGCCTGCCGGACGAGCTGTGGAGTGGAATTTGTGGAACCGTGTCGTTCCAAACGACCAGCTTGACGCCGAAGTGGATGCCCTGCTTGAAGTACTCAAGTCCAAAAACCAGCAGGCATGCCGGCAGCTAAAATATATAGTAAATCGCGGCTGCGAAACCGATCTCTATACCGCCCAGGGATTCGAAATGCTTTCGGCGGGTTTGAGCGGAGCGGTAAACGGCGCCTGGGAGGTAGCAGACGCCGATCAATTTGCCGGTATTGCCAATTTCACGGATAAAGGCGATTTGTGGAAAAAACGGCGAGAACTGGCAAAAAATTTCTGGTCTGATTGATTATCATTACTGTCTGTCCATAATCTGACATTTAAGAAATGAAATTGAAAAATAGAAATCCATGCTTTCTTAAATGCGATTGTTGTTACCCCTTTCAAAGCCTATCGTATATCCCGCAAATATCAGTCCCGCGGCCATTGAGAGCAGACCGCTGGCGAAAAACATGACCACCGCGCTGGTGTGCTCATATAAAAAGCCACTGACAAAAAACCCGGCCATTAGT
>JAOZSO010000050.1:0-12799 GCA_029939655.1 Desulfobacterales bacterium | reverse complement strand
TGGATTCAGCCCAATTGGAATATAAAAACCAACCCAGGGTGTTGGATATTTGCTGTGGTACAGGATCGGTTGTGCTTGCTTTTGCCAGGCATTTTCCTGATATTCTGGCCGTTGGCTATGATTTTTCCCTTGGTATGATGCATCAAGCAAAAAAAAAGGATTTATCCGATCAAATCATTTTTATTGGCGGAGATGCAGCAAGGCTGCCATTTGTTAATGACTGCTTTGATGTTGTCTGCTGCTCCCATGCATTATATGAATTGAAAAATCAGGCGAGGACGGACGCACTTTCAGAAATGAAACGGGTAGCAAAGCCGGTTGGGTCGGTATTGATCATGGAACATGAAGTCCCGCGCAGAGCATTCATAAAAATATTATTTTATATACGGATGCTGATGATGGGACCAAAGGATTCCCAGGAGTTTTTAAAACAGGGCCTGTCTCCTTTTGAGAAAATTTTTACTCATGTCAAAATATCACACACCCCATCAGACAAGAGCAAATTAATCATTTGCCGCAAAGAATAAGGAAGACCAATAGGAGCACATATTCATGCACCCAGACCCTGATAAACGGGGATCTTCGACAAGCTGCGTTACAATCTTTCAAAAAATTTCCCTTCGGTTTTCCCGCTGGTCGATCATGTATAGTAACGTTGCTTTCTCCATAAGCCTTTTTTGGAGAGATGCCAGTCGGTGCCGATCGATGTGACGCATACGGATATACACCATTCGAAAGCCTTCCGGGACCTTGTCATAAGAAGAGAGGATGCTGACCATCTGTCCTCCGAATTCCCTGATAACATCAGCGAGCTCCTTTATGGTTCCTGGATAGTCTCTGGTTTTGAAGGCAAACTGGATCCCACCGGCATTGATGCCTGTTAGTGACATGAGTACCCGGAACAGATCTGTTTGGGTAATCACACCCACGACCATATTTTTCTCGTCTACCACTGGAGCGCCTGAAATTTTATTGCTTAGAAGCAGCGCAGCTGTTTCTTCAACCGTCCAATCCAGGGGCACTGCAATGGGGTTTCTGGCCATGATGTCTTTAATTTTGATTTTCATCAGAAGGTACAGCAGTTCATGAACTTCCAACGTCGTCGCATCCGATGCAGATGCTCTCTTCAAATCACGATCAGTGATGATTCCCACCAGCTTGCCTTTTTTCACCACGGGTAGAATTCGAATACGATGTTGCTTCAAAATTGCTGTGGCGTCCTGCATGGAATTATCCACACCGATGGTAATGACGTTTTTGCTCATCCAGTTTTTAACCAGCATAATTACCTCCTGTCATAAAATCGTAGGAACGATTTTATAAGATGTGACGTTGTCGCTTTTTTTGTATAGCTTAATTATCGTTTCCTGCCGACCAGTATCTAAACCTTAACCCGTATCCACTCATCGTCGTCCACCAGCAATATTTTCATATTTTTCAATTTGAGATAGATATCCATGATGCTTTCTATTCTTCCTGGAACGTAAGATCCAATTTTCCCTTGGGAAGCGGGATGACAAAAATCGGTTTTCTTGTCCGTCGTAAGACCCTCTTTGCGGTGCTGCCTAGAAAGGCATGCCCCAGAACACCCTTGCCGTGTGTTCCCATAAGGATCATGTCGCATTTTAAATCGTCTGCCATGGTCAGGATGGTCTCTGCAGGATATCCTTCGCAAACCTCGATAGAAATAGTGGTATCCCCATATATAGGATTCTCCTCGAGTTCTTTGGCATAAATCATTTCGAGTCGTTTTCTGACCCTGGCCTTGACATCCGCTGCGTGCTCATTGAAAAGTGCTTGACGGTTCTTATCATCGATATATACATCCAACATGGGAGCGTAGCCTATTGTAGGCCGGTCAAATACATGCAGAATGACCATTTCGGCACGGTAGAGGCTTGCCGATTTCAATGCAAAGCCCAGCGCGTAGGCTGAATTCGCTGAAAGATCCGTGGCATATAAAATTTTTTTGATCTTGGGTGTCATAGTAACCTCCTTGTGTTTATGATAATAAAATCAACTTCGACCTATCTATCAGCATATTACGTGCCAAAAATCACGGCTCCCTATTTATAATGTTTTATCAGTAGGTTATAATTTATTCTCTTTGTTATGTCGCCATGACAACTTCTATGAAATAGAAAGTTTTCTAAAAGTTATTCGCAAAACCGTGAAGCATAGGGAAAGTAGGCTTTGAACTTTTTCTATTTGGGTTTGTCGGAAAATAGAATAAATGCCCTTTTACAACGAGCGCATAAAACCCCGGGGAAATACCGATCCAATCGTTGACTATCCGCTTAGGCCTCTGATAACCTGCAATTAAAATGTAGTTGATTAAATGTTCGGTCAAAAGACTTCGCTCAGAGTATGAGAGGAAACCATGCTTAAATTGGTGGGGGGCTTTCTGGCTTTCACTGCCGGTACTGTCGCCTTCGGTCTCGTATCCGCCATCGCTCTAAAAATGGCGGGGCGTCCATTCAACTTACACGAATATTTCATGCCCTGTCTCCTGGGTGGCATTCTGGGACTGCTCGTCTTTCAATGGAACCTTAGAAGCAAACGATACAAAGAAAAACTGTTTCACCTCAATCTTGTACTGCAATCCATACGCGATGTTAACCGGTTGATTACCCAGAAAAAAGACCGCGATCTTTTTCTCCAGGGAATTTGTGATATCCTTGTTAAAAACAAGGGCTATTATGATGCATGGATTGCCCTTTTAAATGAATCCGACAGCTGGGATACATTTGCCCAAGCCGGCCTAAACCGCGATTTCAAACAGTTGGCCGACCGTCTTAAAAAAGGCGGTATGATCACATGCTGTCAGAGAGCATTGTCGCGGCCGGAAATTGTGGTTACAGATGAACCGGCTATTCTTTGTGACTGCCCTTTAGCTTCCGCCTATGCAAACACAGGGGCACTCAGTATTCGTATGGAGCATGAAAAAAAAGTAATTGGCATATTAACCGTTTCTATGACTAAAGATCTTGTTTTCAGCATTGAGGAACAGCAGCTCGTGAAAGAGGTTGCCGACGATATCATCTTCGGACTGCACAGCATTGAGCTCGAACAATCACGCCGGCAAGCGGAACAGTCGCTCCAGGCAAGCGAAAAACAATTTCGGACATTGGTTGAGAATGCGCTCACCGGAATATCCATTATCCAGGGAGAGCGAGTCGTCTATCAAAATAAAGAACAGGAACGTCTCTTCGGCCCTTTACCCAGATCGTACATCCTGGCTGATTATAACAATATTCATCCTGAAGATGTGAATAAGGTTAAAAAGCTTAGCCATGACATATCTTCGGGCAATATCCAAGCATTGGATGTGAACTTTCGTTATGCGCCTATCGGCGATATGGCACATCTGATTTGGATCCACTGCCGGGCTCATACCATCACGTATCGACAAAAGGCGTCAATTTTGGTAAATATGATGGATATGACCAAAATCAAAGAATTGGAGGATTTGTTGCTCAACCAGGACAAGATGGCTTCTTTGGGCCGGGTGGCAGCCGGAATAGCTCATGAAATTCGAAATCCGCTTTCAGGTATCAATATTTATTTAAATGCCCTGGAAAAATTTTTTAACCGTAGCGAAAGCAAGGTTAAGGTAGACGACGTATTTCAACACCTGCAATCTGCCTCCAGAAGAATTGAATCAGTCATCCGCAGGGTGATGGACTTTTCTAAACCGAGTGAACCGAATTTTACTACCGCTAACATCAATCAGCCAATTGAGGAAGCAATTAAATTGACGGCCGTAACATTGAGAAAAAGTGGGATCAAGCTTGATAAGGCTCTTACTGAAGATCTGCCCAAGTGTCGTCTGGACCTGCAACAGATCGAAGAGGTTGTATTAAACCTCATCAACAACGCGGCAGATGCAATGAGAACTAAGAAGAATAATAAAAAAATTAAAGTGATATCTTCCGTTGTTCATGACAATATTACAGTCCGGGTGATCGATTCCGGTCCTGGAGTAACTATAGCCAACAAGAATAAAGTATTTGATCCCTTTTTTACGACAAAATCAGACAGCACCGGTATCGGGCTCAGTATCTGCCATCGTATTATCACCGATCATGCCGGAACGCTGAAGGTTCAAAACAGCGAATGGGGTGGTGCCGAATTTAGTATTTCAATTCCGGTAATCGACACATAGGGCTCGCGAAAAAATAACTTCACATTTTCAGCGCCCATCCATCCCGCTCAGCAGCGTTGCGAAAACTCGAAATATGCTTGATATTCCTACATTTTCGCGCCTTGCTGAACGGGAGCCTGAACGCTGAAAATCTGCGAACTTATTTCTGTGCGAACCCTTAGTCTGATTATTTATAGATATTTTCATTCGGGGATGACTTTCGAATATCGAAATAAACAAAAATATAATCAATTTCTGGAGATGAGAGTAAGACATGGTTAAATATACCCTTTACGTTGTAGACGATGAACCTACCATCACCGAAGGTATTAAGCTTTCCCTGGAAACCGAATACCGTATAAAGGCCTTTTCAGACGCCGAAACAGCCATTTCCGCTATCAAAAAAGACCTGCCGGATCTGATTCTGCTGGATATCGGCTTACCGAAAATGAACGGAGTTGAGGCGCTTGGCGAAATTAAAAAGCTTTATCCGGAAGTGATTGTTATCATGATTACTGCATTTGAGGATGTCGAAACCGTTATTGCGGCCATGAAGTTCGGGGCATACGATTACGTGATAAAACCACTGCATATGGACAGCCTGGAAGTAACGATCAAAAATGCATTCGACACCATAAAATTAAGAAAAGAAGTACAAAGTTTGCAGGAGAAATATTTAAAAGAGAATCTTCCCTGCTTTATTGGTGAAAGCCACGCCATTGTTGACGTAATGGAGTTCATCGAAAAAGTAGCCGAGAGTCCCGATACCCCGATACTTCTGGTGGGAGAAACCGGCACCGGCAAAGAACTGATTGCGGGCTCAATCCACTATCGCAGTCCGAACTTCAGGGGGCCGCTAACCACCGTCAACTGTGCAGCAATTCCAAAAGATTTAATCGAAAGCGAACTTTTTGGATATGAAAAAGGGGCGTTCAGCGGGGCAAGAGTGTCCGGCAAAAAGGGCCTGGTTGAGCAGGCCGCCGACGGCACCCTGTTTCTGGATGAAGTGGGTGATATGAGCTTTGAAGCGCAGTCCAAACTGCTACGATTTCTCGAAAATGGAGAATTTTACAGGGTCGGCGGCACCAGGAGTCTGCGGGTCCAGACGCGGGTGGTTTCCGCCACCAACCAAGACCTTGAAGAATTGATCGCTAAAAACCTGTTCAGAAAAGACCTCTATTTCCGGTTAGGCGTTATCAAGGTCGAGATACCATCACTGAACGAGCGTCCTGATGATATTATTCCGCTGGCCAAGCATTACCTGTGGATATTCAACCGCAAGTTCAACAAAGATTTTACAGGCCTGACTCCAGAAGCGGAAAATGCGCTGAAAGCACATAACTGGGTTGGAAATGTCCGTGAATTGAAAAACCTCCTTGAAAGGGGAATTCTGATCGGCAAAGGCCAAACGCTAACCCTGCAGGATCTGGGGATCGATCGTCAGGCTTTGGGTGCTGATTCAACATCTTTCGACCTCTTGGCGCCTTTCCCGCCAATTCCGAAATCGGGCGTTGATTTGACAGCGTTAGAAAGAGCCATGGAGAAATATTACATCGATGAAGCTTATAAAATGGCCGGGGGGAATGAAAGCAAGGCGGCCAAACTGTTAAATATTAATCATCACACCTATCGCTATCGCAGGAAAAAATTGCTCGAAGAGTAAAATCGGTGTTCTTTTTTATAGAGTGAAACGCCTCATGGCCTTCCTTTGCGCCCTCGCAATTCGAAATATCTCAAATAATCAATTCTAATTTTTTCAAAATCGACTCCCGACTTACCGGGGATTGTAATACAAATCATATTTTAAGTGCCTGTAATTCTGCACTTTTATTTTCTATGCATGACTGTGGCACACTTTATGCTTATACACGGGTGTAAGGGTATTGGCATATCGTGTCGAAATGAGAAATAAACAACAATACTAGAAAGGAGATTAAACATGGATGCTCTAATCATCATGGTGCTGGCATTTATCGGGTACATCCTTATGTACCAGTTTTACGGCCGATATATCGGCAGCAAAATCTTTTCCCTGTCTGCTTATGCCAAAACACCATCGGTTGAACTTGAGGACGGGATTGACTACGTCCCCACGAAAAAAGAGATCATTTTCGGCCATCACTTCACCTCGATTGCCGGCACGGGCCCCATCGTCGGTCCGGCTATTGCCATCATATGGGGCTGGGTACCGGCTCTTCTGTGGGTGTTTTTGGGCAGTATTATCATGGGCGCGGTGCACGATTTCGGGGCATTGATTATCTCTTTGCGCAATCAGGGAAAATCAATTTCAGATTACACTGCCAAGTACGTTAACGATCGAACAAAGTTTTTGTTTTTTATTATTGTCTTTCTTGAATTGTGGATTGTGATTGCCATCTTCGGTCTGGTGATTGCTGTCATTTTCGCCATGTATCCTCAGTCTGTTCTAGCGGTCTGGATCGAGGTTCCCATCGCCATAGGTCTCGGCTATATGATCTATAAAAAAGGGGCGAACCTTATCGCATGGTCGATCTATGCTGTTGTAGCCATGTATGTCTTTGTCTTCCTCGGGCCTTACCTGCCCTTTAAAATGCCGGCCATTGCCGGTATTCCTCCCACTGGCGTCTGGACAATTATTTTGCTGGCTTACGCTTTTTTTGCTTCGGTCCTGCCGGTGACAACTCTGCTGCAGCCGCGTGATTACATCAATTCTCATCAGCTGGTTATCGCCATGGCGCTGTTGATGCTGGGGGTCCTCTTTTCCGCCTTTGGCGGCAACCTGGAGATCGTAGCACCTGCGATACAGACAACTCCGGCAAAAGCGCCGCCCATGTGGCCCTTCCTGTTCATTACGATTGCCTGTGGCGCCATTTCCGGCTTTCACTCTCTGGTTTCTTCGGGGACGTCCGCCAAACAGGTGCGCAATGAAAAAGACGCCCTGTTTGTGGGCTACGGGTCCATGCTGATGGAGGGAGCACTGGCAACGCTGGTCATTATTGCCGTGGCCGCCGGCATCGGTATGGGATACACCACCAAGGCCGGTGAAACTCTGGTGGGCGTGTCAGCCTGGACAACGCACTATGCTTCCTGGGCAGCCGCAGCCGGGCTGGGCTCCAAGATCTCCGCCTTTGTTGACGGTTCGGCCAACATGATAATGTCCATCGGTATCCCCAAACAATTTACCCTGGCTATCATGGCGGTCTTTGTGGCCTCCTTTGCCGGCACCACTCTGGATACGGCCACCCGGATTCAGCGTTACGTGATTGGAGAGTTGGGCAAGGATCTCAAGCTGAACTTTTTAAGCGACCGCTATGTCGGAACGGCTGTTGCCGTCGGCAGTGCCCTGATCCTGGCTTTCGCTACCGGTGCCAGCGGAAAGGGAGCCTTAAAACTGTGGCCGCTGTTCGGAGCTGTAAACCAGACCCTAGCGGCGCTGGCCCTAATTATTATCACGCTGTATCTGAAACGCCGGGGGGGATTAAGGTGGCTTGTTTCCGGACTGCCGGCAGTGTTCATGACGGTTATGACGATCTGGGCCCTCGTTCTGAATCAGACGAAATTCGGTGCGACCCATAACGTGCTCCTGCAGGTGATCAACCTGGTCATTTTGATAGTGGCCGTCTGGATTGCCATCGAGGGTCTGATTAAATTCTTCTCGACTACCGGAATCACCGAGGAACCGGAACCGGTGACCACATAACCACTTCATCCAAAACAGGCGGGAGTTTCGCATCTTGCGATGCGCTATTCCCGCCCCGAATAGAAGGATGGCGATAGTACCCTAAATGAGCGTAAACAAAGATGCTTTCGGCTTACACGGATGAAGCGCTTTACCTATCTATCATGACCGACAGACTAAAAAAATTATATTTTACCTTACTCATGCCCTCTTTTATTGGGTTCGTTATCGGGTATGCGGTCAAATATTTTTACCATTCCATGAATATCCCGGGAGAGGTTATGGCCTTTGGCGCCCCTCTCATTTTTATTCTATCAGCCATTTTTGCATTAGCCCTGCCGATTTTTTACCGTACCCTTTTCGCTCATCACCGGCGTCATCTTAATGGGATTTTCCCGGCTGAACTTTTTAAATTTGAGCGCAACCTGATAGGCATGGCCATGGTCACGCCTTACCTGGCCATGGTCGCCTACCTTATGGGGCTGCCGCGCTTTCATCTTGCAGGGATAATTCTGCTGGCCCTTTATGCTGTTTATTATTACTATCCATCAAAGAAACGCATCGCGTTTGAAGAAAGAATATTTCGTGCCGACCGTCGTAAGTGAACAGGTACATTTATAAATGGCTTCATTATTCACAAACATCAGGAATAAAATCATCGGGATTTTTAAAATCGCGGATGCAGTCATGCGTAGTCGGGCTGTCGGGACCATCGAATACGAAGTCGAAGAGCTGGACAATATATTCGGAATCATGGTTTTAGGTGCTTTTATCGGCATTCCTTCTCCGCCGATCCAAATTACGATGGAACTTTTCCCACTCATGGAAAAAGAGTTAAACATTATGCTGGCGAAAGTGCTCACGGCCCACGATCCGCTGGGTGACTTATTCTCTGAGCTTGATATAGATTGATGAGGGCGATGATGTCCAGAGAAATTCATTTTTTTATCGGAAAAGGCGGTGTCGGAAAATCCACTACTTCGGCTCTTACAGCAGTTCACCTGGCGCATAAGGGTTACAACACGTTGTTGTGCTCGATGGACCCGGCCCACAATCAAAGAGATATTTTCGACAGACATTTTTATGAGAAACCGAAACAGGTCAATCGCAACCTGGCAGTCAAAGAAGTGGATGCGGACTACTGGATCAGTAAATACCTCAAAGAGACCGAAGTTCAGATAAAAAAGGTATACAGTTATCAAAGCGCTTTTAATATCCAGAACTACTTTAATATATTAAAATATTCTCCCGGTCTGGAAGAATACGCCCTGCTGCTGGCATTCGAAAATATCCTCGATACAGCTAAAGATAGGGACTTCATCATCTTTGATATGGCGCCGACGGCATTGACCATGCGATTTTTTTCCCTGCCGTTTATCACCCTTGTCTGGCTCAAAGAGCTGCTTAAACTGAGAAAAAACATCTACACCAAGAAAGAGATCATATCGAAAATAAAGCTTGGCAGAAAAGAGATTGAGCAGGACAAGGTCAAAGCCAAACTGGAAGAGCTGATCAATGACAACCAGCATTTGCAAGAATACTTTACCGCCCGTGAGACGAAAATCAACCTGGTGGTCAACAATGATCGCTTGTCCTTTTCGGAAGCCGTTCGCACAAAGCAGAAACTGACGAAAATTGGAATCCCGATAAATCGTGTCGTCGTAAATAAAGTTCAAAACAATGAAATCACAGAAAGCTTAAGGGCTGAATTCAACGACTACAAAATGACTCTCTTTCCGTTGGCTTCGGGGGGATTATTAGGATTAGAAACACTTCAATTATATCTGGATAAAAATCAAAATGTTTTAAATGATTTGCCGTGACAGAAGTTACCCACACTGTTCACGGAATAGCGGTTGTCATCTTTTTTGATACATAAAGCATGATAAAATTACAACACATGGCCTGAGAGTCGAAAAATGGATCTGTTTGCCCAACTCAGAAAAATGAATCTTCTTTTGATTGACGATGACGAGTGGGTAAGGGATTCCCTGCGGCTATTTTTCGAAAGTGAGGGCTGTAAAATTACGGTCTTGGAGACCGCTGAAGAAGGACTCGACCTGATCAAACACCAATATTTCGACATTATCATTATCGATTTCCACCTTCCAGGGATGGACGGCATTGAGTTTATTAAACAACTCTCCACGAAACAGGCCAATTCGTTAAACATTTTAATTACAGCCTTCGGAAACAGGGACATCCTTTCCAGGGCACAAAAAGCCGGCATTCAAGAATTCATTGCCAAGCCTTTTACTTCCGAAGTTATAGAAACATCTCTACGGAAGCTAATCAGTATGCCGGAATATAGGCCAGCGCATTGATCATACAGAGCATTCGTTTGAATAGAGTATCGGATTCGGCCGGAATTTAACTTCCATTCAACGCTTACTCGCTGATTGGCTCTCATCTCACGGGCCTTGGCGACGTGGCATCCGGACCGGCTGAGGTGCTCGCCTTTGTAAACGGTGCCCAAATCTCGGAAGGGGGTTATACTATATTCGGGCTCCCAAGCCGCAACCGCCATGGTACGACCAATATAACTACCACCATAGAGGGGTTGAAAAACCGGGTCGATTTCAGAGAGGCTGTGGATTATGTGGTAACGGAGTTTGGGGTGGCTAGTCTCAAGGGCCTCACACTCCGGGAGCGGGCACAGGCATTGATTGAAATCGCACATCCCGACAACCGTGTCGAATTGATTGCTGCTGCAAAGAGAGAAAACATACTCTATCGTGACCAGATCTACCTGGCAGAAAGCGTCCGCTATTTTCCTTCACACATCAACGAGTGCCACCAATTCAAGAGCGGCGTAGTGATCCGGTTCAGGCCCATCAGGCCTTCGGACGAAGAAGAAATGCGACGACTCTTTTACCGGTTTTCAGACGAATCAGTGTACTATCGATATTTTTCCGCTCTCAAGACCATGCCGCATACCCGCATGCAGACCTACGTCAACGTAGACTGGAGCGATGTGATGTCCATCGTTGGTATTGTCGGCAAATCAGGACAAGGGGCTATCGTCGCCGAAGCAAGATACCTCGTGGAGCCAAACGGTCAGTGGGCCGAAATTGCATTTGTTGTGGACGAATCCTATCAGAACATCGGGATTTCAACCTATCTTTTCAATCTTCTCGTCAGGCTGGCCAAAGAAAAAGACATCAAGGGTTTTTGGGCTGACGTACTCTTTTCCAACTCTGCCATGATGAAGGTTTTTTCTAAAAGCAGCCTGCAAGTTATGAAGGAATTAGAAGAGGGTGTCTACCATGTCACTATGCCGTTTGATTCGCCCTAGCAAGGTGCTGAAGAGCGTTGTGAGAAAGAGGTGTATACCGCGAATCGCTTTCTCGAGAAGGTTGCCGCCAGGCGAAGAAGTTAATGACCCGCTATCGGATTCGCCATCTCCCAGTGACGCGACAAAACAGCACCCTGATCGGTATCGTCAGCGACCGCGATATCCGAAGTGCTATGCCGTCAAAGTATTTTCATGACCAAAGGACCGGGGAGATTGAAACGGGAAGGAATACCGGCATTCTGGTTCAAGAAATTATGACCAAGAATCTCGTTTCCGTTTCATTGTCCTCAACCATTCAGGATGCGCTTTTGCTGATCGAAAAAACACGGGTGGGGGCCTTTCCGGTGGTGGATGAGAATTTTAAGATAGTGGGTATTGTTTCGGACAGGGATCTGTTGAATGCATTTATCAATGTGTTGGGCGTCAAGGAACCGGGAGTCTTGCTGGGCATCGTAGTTGATGAGAACATAGAGGAGATGGAGCGAATCATCCACGCCCTTATTGCGGAAAACATTACTTTTGGTTCCATTCTCGTTTATAGGGACTGGAGCCCAGGCAAACGGGCCGTGTTTCCCTATCTGTTGACTAAGAACGTTGTCAATCTAAAGCAGAAACTCCGCGATATGGGATATGACATCATAGATCCGGTTGAGTAGTACATAGAACAGCGGCGCTAAAACTGCTAATTTGGGTAGAACAGGGGGCATCCCGATGCTTATTTGATAGTGACTCGCAACAGTTCTTTATTAGAGAGTGTTAAAACAACCTCTGGAATTTTCGGATCGCCCAGAGCACCGTGATAAACCGGCATAGAGTAGGGAATAAGTTTAGGATTTTAGATAAATTAACTTGGATTGAACTTAATTTTACCGAAAAGAAAGATTAGTTTCACGATTCTTAAGCTGACAACCTCATAAAATAGTGAAGATTTAGCCTTTCTTACAAAAGCGTGCCAATTGAGATTATGAAATCGAATCTTCAATCCTTATAAATCTGGCGGCATAACCAAATCTTTATCGGTCTACATTTTATTTAGTAGTTGATTTCTTTATGGAATTGCGGAATTTACTGGTTCAAACTAATTCTCCCAAGGCCTCGACCAGCCTGCTGACATCCTGCTCGGTGTTGTAATGCACGAGACTTATCCTGACGACCCCATCTTCCGGGTCCTGAATGCCCAGAGCCTCTATGCAGCGAAGCGCGTAAAAGTGCCCGTTGTGGACCGCAATATCCCTTTCCACAAGCTTTTTGACGGCATCACCCGACGACATGCCGTCTATGGTAATGGAAATGGTTGCCGCACGTGATCCTGCCTGGGCTTGATCCTGGCCGATGATTCTCGAACCGGGGATGGCCTTGACGGCCTCTAAAATCCGATTGGCCTGAGTGGTTTCGTGCTCGGCAAAAAGATCGAATACCCTTGTGGCTTTGGCGTGAAAGCCGGGTTGCGAATCATCGAAATGGTGCCCATACACGGTCTCGATGTACTCCCGTAGACCGGCCAGCGCGCCGATTTGAGCATGCAGGGGGCCGGCGGGGTTGAAATTGTAGCGTGGAATATCCCTGTTGAAATAGTGCCCCTGGGGCTCGATGTTGTCCAGAATCGCTGGCCTGCCCCACATGACCCCCAAATGAGTCCCGAAGGTCTTGTAAGTGCTGAACAGGTAAAAATCCAGGCCGCTGGCATTTACGTCCAGCACCC
>JAOZSO010000432.1:0-3414 GCA_029939655.1 Desulfobacterales bacterium | reverse complement strand
TTTTTTCCAAAACGGCTTTTGCGTGCCATTTCAAAATCTTCTTTAAATTCAGGGCTTCTTGAAAAATTAATGAGCGTGCTTTTAATATCACCCAGGCGGTTCAAAGTGTTTTCCGGAATTGCCTTATTTTCCGTGGCAATAGGATCCCTCAAAATGTTCGAGTCAATATCCGCACCCATAATGATATCGAAATCATCCTCCGACACCATCACCAGCGGCTTTCCATCTTTGCCGAACTGGCTTAGTTCGATTTCATCCATATTCCGGGGTTCCAGAAGCCGCATCCAGATCTTGTAATCTTTGGGCAGTTTGAACTTCCACTTTCTGGCCCACACCAACCCACCGTAAACCAGATTGGATGCCAACCCATAATCGCAGGCAACCATATCACCTCCCTGCATACCCTCTAAAAATTTGTGCTCCTTTATCTCGTCTTCGTTTACCCCATAGTCCCCCATGACATCTTTTAGACCAACTCCCAGCACGTCCACCAGAAAACCGGAATACACACACCCGATTGGCGCCGATCTCATGACTATGACAATGGCCACGCCAAATTCCTGCCAGTCTTCATTGATCAGGCACGCCACCAGGGGATGCCGATGGTTCAGGGCCTCTCGAAGAGCCGGGTCCTGACGCAAAATCTTGGGTATGCCTTGGCGCTTGGATTTGCCCTGCTTTTTTTTCCTGGCTCGCCTTTCGTCTGCTTTCTGCTTCTTTGTTTTTGCCAACGGTATTTTCCTTTTAAACATCGTTACGAGGCACTATTAACAGGGCTGAAGCCCTGGGCTACATTAACAACACCCTATTTGTTAGAGGTTTTCAGTTTAATAATTTCTTCATACACTCCTGTAGTGCAGGGTTTTAACCCTGCCGGGGCAGTCCGATAAGTTTTGGCGGACATCATTTATTAAGCATATAAAGTAACTCTTAAAGATTCGCCTCTTAGTTCAAAGGCGGGCTCTTTGCCATTATGCTCGATCATGCCGCGGATGATTTTACGTGATAGCTATATCTCGATAAACGTTTAACGCTGCCATACGGAAACCTCCAGCATGGAAGAACGAAAGTATCCGGCAATACGATCGTAGGAAACAGCGCCTTTCAATCGATCGTTTATAAAGGATGTATCAAGTTTTTGGAGGCGTGATGAAAAACGCCTTATCATGATTCTTTCTCCCTATTTTTTCCCAACCACTTTCTGCCTTTGCTGGTAAGTATATATTTTTGCAAACGGCTTTTAGGTTTATCAGGGATTGTCATCTCAATCCAGCCACCTTTAATGGCCGGTAAAATATAAGCTTTCCTGAAATGATCTGCATTACGGAATCCAAGTTTTTCCTGCAATATTCGTCTGTTAACCGGTTGCGAACAGAATGGAAGAAGCTTTACGACTTCTATGGTGACTTCCATGGTGACTTGCGGGGTATCAACTTCTGATATTGGGAAAAATGTAACTACAACTGATCCCGCCCGTTCCTCCCATTCAGGAATCGGGTTTCCATTGTCTTCACACCAGCTTATAATATTCGAGGTTTTCACTTTCACCCTGTTTAACAAGCAGGATGAGTTTATCAAGTTTCATTGAAAAAAATACCTTCTTGATCATTTTATAAACGCTTGATTCTTACAGCCTGCCTCCATGGTCGTTTTCAACTGCTCCGGCAAAACGCAGGGCTGCATCGGCGTCTTTTTCCCAATGGGTCATATGGGGAATATGATTCAATTTCGACAAACAATGGTTGCTTTGTCGAAATTTTCACTAAACTTCGACAAACCCGTGCTCATATGTCGGTGATATTGTCATGTTACATTATGACAGCAATTCAAATTGTGTAGCATATTTGAATCATCATGCAACTTAAATCGGTTTGTGGCGCATGAAAGCCACATAACTGAATTTGTGTAGCATATTAAAAAGGCTAATATGTTCATAAAATCGTTGTGCTGTTTTATTGATATGGCCAGACCTTTTCCAGATATTCCAGGCTGTCCCACAGATTCTCCTCGGTATGGGGTTCCAGTGTGATAATGGGTGGCGCATTCCTGTTGGCATTCAGATATGCAAGAAGGGGTTGAAAATCAATGCTTCCTTTACCTATACCCATGTGATCATCCGTGAGGCCATTGTTGTCGTGCCAGTGGATCTGACGGAGGAAGGGGGCCATTTCTGCAATCCAGACCTTCAGGGATGTTTTGCTGAAGGCTGTGGCATGGCCGGTATCCAGGCAGAAGCCCACTTTTTGCCTGTCCAGGTTTTCCAGCAGCATCCTGATCTCCCGGGGATGGTGTTCGAAGACATTTTCCAGCATGAGCTGCGAACCGAGCGCCTGCAGCTCATCAGCAAGCCAGGACCATGTCTCCAAAGAGCGTTGTATCCATTCTTCCTGGTCAAATCCATATCGTTTTGCATCATACCCCGGGTGACAGACCACGGTCAGGGGATTGAACAATGAAACCAGATCCAGCGCCTGCTGCAGGCGATGACGAGTGAGTTTTCTCACTTCAGGATCGCTGGAACCCGGGGATAGATCCATAAATGGCGCATGGAATGTGATGGTTGGATGTTGCCGCTGAAGGATTTTTGCAACATGCTGAAAATCAGCACGCGAAAACCGATCCAATGCCGTGGCATCCAGACCGATTTCCGGGTTCAATTGGTATTCGAGAAATCTATCCAGGTAATCGTCCACCAGCATGGTAAAGGGGATGTTTACCTGAACGGATTGGATGATGTGGCTGTATTTTGGGTTCAATGTTTTTTCCTTAAATTCCCTACCTTAATGTCTTGCACGATCGCATTTTATAAGGAAGTTGTGCTTATGCTTTATAGGTTGTTTAGGCTGTAGACTGTTAGACTATTAGGCGCCTACAGCCTAACAGCCTACAGCCTAATAGCCTATCTACCTGGTAGTGTTTGCCAGGATGTTCTGGCCCGGATCAGTTCCCGGCCATCTGCTTCACGCAGGATGTCGTGGGCAATCTGCATTCCTTTCTCATCCTGATTGCAACACCTGGCCAGAACGATATCTCCATGGAGCGCCTCCCCCAGGAAATTGATTTCCAGTTCCGACAGGGATCGGTTGTTCTCAACCATACCGGGAATGCATTCCAGCAGCCATTCAATATAACTGACATTGTTTACATGCTGATTGATGTCGAGATCTCGATATCTGACGCTGAATCGTCTTTCAATTTGGGGCGTTTTCAATACGGGCAGCTTTCCGAGCGGATGATCCAGTACATGTTTTCTGTCCACGGGATTAAGCTGCCGGGCAAAAGATGTGGGCCGGATCGGGCGACGGTTCGCCGCATCGATAATGATCCAGGCACTGATACAGGATCCAATGGTGCGGTCATTCTGGCGAATGTCAAAGTCTCTTAGGGCAAATACCCGCTGAATCCCGGAGGGCT
>JAOZSO010000431.1:0-3430 GCA_029939655.1 Desulfobacterales bacterium | reverse complement strand
GATCAGGTTTATTTTTGACAGTTTTCAGTCAATAGGGTAATATAAACTAACTTGAATTGAAAGCAATTTGGAACATATTCATTAGAACACTTATAAATCCGGTTTTGGATAACCCCCAAGGTTGTATAAACAATATGGCAAAGGATAATTAATGGGCTGTTATTATAACCAATATCATAGGGAAAACACCATTTCCCGGACATTCCACCAGGTGAATTTATTTTTGGTTATTGCCTCGGCAATTTTCATTATGTCGGGGTGTGGTGTCCTGAGGCCCATCGACAATAAATCCACTGGGGGCGGCTCTTCACAACCGGGCAATGTTGTGGCAGGAGTTTATCATGATTTTGATGATATTCTTATTCCGAAGGCCATGCAGGTGAACCGCAAAATGTCATCCGTATTTGAAACCCCAAGCATTTCGGCCGGGGTTCTGTCCTTGAGTGGAACGCTTAAACCGGATGCATTGATTGATTTTTTTAAGACGAACATGGCAAAAGACAACTGGATGGTTGTCAGTATGTTCAAAGGGCCTCGATCGATACTACAATTTGAGAAGGGAAACCGCTGGAGTGTGATAACCATGATGGACAGCCGATATGGCTACAAGACGCAGGTTGAAATATGGGTGACACCGAAGAATGAAGCCCCGCCGTCCGGCTTATTAAAGTGATATTTCTTTTTGGAGCCCTAAACTATTATAATGTGTGTGTTGCGGCCGATCGATAATCCCTGTACGACCGTGAAAAACTCGTTCCTAAGTGTCTGTAATGCCGAACAGGGCCAAATTTTAAAATGAATAAAAACTTGATGAATTCGTAAAAAGTCGAATTCATCAAGTATTTGGTGTTTAGTATTTTGTATTTAGTATGGAATATATGCCGATATACCAAGCTGTTAGACTCCAAAACACTAAACACCAAATACAAAACACTCTCGTAAAAAAGTAGCTTTTCTGACTTTTTGCGAGACCATCAAATTTATTGGGGATAAGAGATGACAGACATACTGGAGAAAAAAAATATCATATTAGGTATAAGCGGTGGCATTGCGGCATACAAAAGTGTTGAGCTGCTTCGCTTGCTGACGAAACAGGGGGCTGATGTCCGTGTGCTCATGACCGGAAATGCATGTCGGTTCGTTGGGCCATTGACATTTGAAGCCCTTTCCGGAAAGGCCGTCTGCACGCATCTTTTCGAAGAAGGACATAATGCGAGCATCGGTCATATAGCATGGGCAAAAGATGCCGGTGCCGTGATTGTTGCCCCTGCCACTGCCAACGTTATCGGTAAAATGGCCGGTGGCATTGCTGATGATGCCTTGACGACATTCCTGTTGGCGGTAACGGCGCCCGTGTTGCTCTGCCCATCCATGAACACGGATATGTATCAGAGCCCGGCGGTTCAACGCAACCTGTCCCTGCTCGAAAAAGATGGCCATATCATCCTTAAGCCCGATTCCGGTGAACTGGCTTGTGGTGTCACCGGACCCGGAAGACTGCCTGATCCTGAAGAGATTCTTTACCGGCTAATGAAAGCCATGCGTCCGCAAGACCTGTCCGACAAGCAGATCCTGGTGACGGCAGGCCCTACCCAGGAACCCATGGACCCGGTTCGGTTCCTCAGCAACCCTTCATCCGGGAAAATGGGATTTTCAATTGCCAAAGCCGCTGCACAAAGAGGTGCGCAGGTGACGCTGATATCCGGGCCTTCCAGTCTTTGCGATCCTTATGATGTAAAGGTGATTCGTATCCAAACGGCTGCCCAAATGGCAACTGCAGTCTTTGAACATTTCGAGCATGCGGATATCATCATCAAAACGGCTGCTGTCAGCGATTACCGGCCCAGGGACATCACCGCTGAAAAGATGAAAAAAGAAAAGGATGAGATGGTGCTGAATCTCGTTAGAAACCAGGATATTCTAGCAGAGATTGGCCAGCGGAAAGGAGACCGTTTCCTGGTGGGTTTTGCGGCCGAGACAGAATTGCTTGATGAGCATGCAACCAGTAAGTTGTCCAAAAAAAATCTCGATATGATTGTGGGCAATATTGTCAAGGGTGGGGACTCCGCTTTTGGATCGGATACCAACAGGGCATCGCTGTATTACCGTGATGGCACACAGGAAGCCTTTCCCATGATGGCCAAAGAAGATCTGGCCCATAGGCTGCTCGATCGAATTGTCGAAAGAATCAATATTCCGATCTAAAATCCTCCATCTCTGGTGGAGGACTCGGAAAGGTTCTACCGATCCGGTGAATATTATAGCATTTGTCAAAATAATGTTCCGGTTACTCCGAAAAGGGGATTCCATATTTTTTTCAAAAGGACATATCAAACGAAGCCATATCTTGTGCCCACCGGATTGATGATGAAATACGGCCGAATGGTATTAAAATGAGGCCTTGGAAACATCATCGATCCGGCAGGGCACTACGCTAGTGATGCAGATTGATCATGATATGTCCTTTTGAAAAAAATATGGAATCCCCTGGAGCTGAGGGGCTCCTAGGGAACATATTTATGACAACCCCTATAAAAAGATGAATATCGAAATACGAGTAAGAGTAAACTTCTCAAGAGTCGACATCTGCCAGATTGTGCGTTACCGTCAGGAGGGCAAGTGGCTGCCGAAAACACTAAGTTAAACAAAGAGAGAAAAGATCATGCCGTGGCTTCCGTACTCAACGATGTCGGCAACACCCTTCAGTTTATGGCCGATGCCGGATGCCGGGGATTCGAATGCGATGCTTCCCATCATGATATGGTACACAACTGGGGTGACCATGGCTTGGATCGGCCGGAGTCATTGAACGACATCCGGAGAGAATTGAAAGATTGCCGGCGCTGTGGGCTTTCGAGCAAACGGACACAGATTGTGTTTGGTGCCGGGTGCGAGCAGGCCAGACTCGTGTTCGTGGGAGAGGGGCCCGGGTATGAAGAGGACAAACAGGGTAAACCCTTTGTAGGAGCAGCAGGCAAGCTTTTAAACCGGATTCTGGAAGCGATGCATCTTTCCCGAGAAGATATTTATATCTGCAATATCGTCAAATGCCGTCCGCCTAACAATCGAAATCCCAAACCGGAAGAGATCTCGACATGTGTGCCGTTCTTAGAACGCCAAATCAGAGCCATCAAGCCTGAATTTATATGCGCCCTTGGGAAGTTTGCAGCACAGACGCTTCTTCAGGCAAAAAAACCGATTTCCAGACTCAGAGGGCAGTTTCATGAGTATCAAGGGATTCCTGTTATGCCGACCTATCATCCTGCCTATCTATTGCGGAATCCCGGAAGTAAGCGCGATGTCTGGAATGACATGCAGCAGCTCATGAAGCGCCTTGGTCTTTGATGAACCGCAACTGGGATTGCCGATCTTACTGCATCTACGGCGTCAGATGCCATACCGCATAGTTCACTATAGCGGAACAGCATCT
>JAOZSO010000430.1:0-3439 GCA_029939655.1 Desulfobacterales bacterium | reverse complement strand
GGTCACGCGGCGCAAGCGCCTGCGCTGCGCGTTCGTACTTTCGTGATTTCGTGATTAAAGATCTTTTTCATTTCCAGTTTATCCGGATTTTTGAAAAGGCACCGCCGCAATGGATATGGCCTTTGCCAGGTTCAGGCTTTCCGCGTAAAGCGCTTTCCCTGTAATAACGCCCATGACGCCCAAAGGCTCCAACGGCAGAAGATTGCGAATATCCTGGAGAGTCGAAACGCCGCCCGATGCAACAACCGGTATGGATATGATTTCAGCCAATTTTCGGGTTTCTTCGATGTTGGGACCGGTCTGCATCCCATCTCTATGAATATCCGTAAAATTGATCGCTGTCACACCCTGATCCTCGAATTGCATAGCCAGGTCAACCGCCTTTGTCCGTGTGGTTTCTGTCCAACCCTCGATAGCCACCAGGCCATTTCTTGCATCGATACCCACAACAATGTGGCCGGGAAACAGCCTGCAGGCATCCTTTACGAGTTGGGGATTGCGAATGGCTTCGGTACCGATAATGATACGGTACACACCCAACTGGAGATAGGTTTCGATGGTCTTGAGGTTCCGGATGCCACCACCAACCTGAACGTGTGCATTGACGGTAGCTATGATATCCCTGATGGCTTCCGCATTTTTCGGTCGTTTCTTGATCGCGCCATCGAGATCGATCACATGGATAATGTCCACACCGAAACCATCCCATTTCTGGGCCATGGCGGCTGGATCGTCTGAGAAAACGGTCTCGGCGTCCATCCTTCCCTGACAAAGACGCACGCATTTACCGTTCTTGATGTCTACAGCGGGTATAACAATCATGGTTCTGGAAATGTTGATATAAGATTTTCAAGGCCCTCGGCAGCCAGCTCCCGGGCTGTAATCCAACGGGCCTTTCGTTTAATAAATGCGCCGATCTTAAGAATATTCTCAGACAACGCCTGCTGGGTCTCTTCAAAAATACCACGCCACACAAGTTGCCCATCTTTCACCCTCACCAGAAAAAGGCTGAAGGATACCGACGCCGGTGATTCAACTGAATAGCTGGTTCCAACACGTTCCCTGAAGTAGAAGATATACCCCATAAGGATTGCATCCACCCCTTTTGTGCCCCCGGTTGTCTCTACAAGTTCGGTCATCCTGACGACTCCATTCTTGTCAGCCTGCAGGTGGGTCAGCATCTCGTCCGTCTGATCAGGAAAAACAACCCGGAAAGCCTTTTCACTCATGAGCAGTTTTACCAACTGTTCCGTCATGAATTCTGCGGTCCCTTCCGGCACTTCCCCCACAACATGACGCCGATTGAAAACGACACAATCAATAGGGGCCTTGTCGCCGTAAATCGTACACATGTTTTGAAACGGCATAATCAGAATCGTTTCATCGCCCTCCAAAGTTTTGTCCGACAGAAATTCTTTCTGCGGCGCCGCACAGGATACTAGAAGCAGGAAACTCAATATGAAGAAGATTTGATTCATTGTATTCAGAGAACGGGTTTTTACAGGGATCCTTTTGTGGAATGAACACCTATAATACGGTCATCTAGTGAGGTGGCAATATCAAGGGCTCTGCCGACAGCTTTGAACATGGCCTCAATGATGTGATGTTCATTTTCTCCGTATCCCACATCAATGTGTAAATTCATGCCACCACGTGTGGCAAAAGCCCTGAAAAATTCTTTGCCCAGTATGGAAAACGATTCTCCAGTCCTGGGGATATCCGATGGCAGCCGATAAACGAGAAAAGGACGTTTGGACAAATCGACAGCAGCAGATGCAATAGCCTCATCCATGGGTGTTACAGCATACCCGTACCGCCGAATCCCTTCCCGCTTGCCGAGCGCTTGGTCAAAAAGATCTCCCAGAACAAGACCGACATCTTCTATGGTGTGATGAAAATCAACCTCGATATCCCCTTTGGCTCGAATGGTCAGATCAAAAAAGCCGTGAGCTGCCAAGAGGGTCAACATATGATCGAAAAAGGGGATGCCCATGGTGATATCACCGGCACCCGACCCATCAATATTCAGTTTGGCTTCGATAACGGTTTCGGCTGTCTTTCTCGAAAGCTCACTTTTACGATCCATTCTCTTGAATTCCTTTTAATTTTATAAGGTATTGAAATAACTAACTCTATAACATTCATTCATGGTTGACATCTATACCAAAATCGTATAGAAATCAAGATAAAGTTCGTTAATGCTTGGTAGTGTGTCCATAATTCCAGTCCATACAGAGCGGTCATCCCATGAATGCCATCGAATATTCAGGCCCTGAAAGACGCACCTTTGTTCGGATCATCTACAAACCCTCTCAAAGAGCTATTCTGAAAATAGCTTCCCATGAATTCGAAGTGCTCGATGTCAACGAATCCGGCATCCGTTTTGCCAATCCCTCAGACAAGGCCCTGGCGACCTTTGTTCAAGGTATGCTGATTTTGCTCAATGGCGACAGCCTTGAAATCGACGGTAAAGTCGAATGGGTGCAAAACCCGGAAGTCGGCATGAGCCTCAATTTTGTGATCCCTTCGGAAGCCATCGAAAAAGAACAGCGCTATATTATCCTGAACTGCGACTAAATTCGCTTCGCGAATTTAGTTGTCGCGACTACGTCGCTTATAAATAGACGTTATTTTTAATCTTTAAATTTCTTGCTGCTTCTTGAAAATCCCGATTTCGCCAGCAATGTGGATAATTCCAAGTTGCTCGTAGAAGCGGCAACGCCGCGTCAAATAAATGCGCAGAGCGAATTTGTTATGGTATTTAGTTCATAGTTTCTGGAAGCGGTTTCACCATGTCTCGCTTCAATTCGGTTTTGCCATAGCAACCATCCACTACATGTGGGCCAAGCGGGGTGTCTTATCCGAATGGCCCGATAATTGCTTGCTATATATATCAACAAGCGGTTCGGATACAATCGTACCAAATTAGCGATTGTCAAGGTTGTTACATCTACAAGAAAGGTAGGTTATATGCTACGTTTGGGATCGAATCTCTTTCAGATGCGAACGGTACGTGATGAGGATATTCTTATTTCCAGGCTGAGGCTGCTGATTATCATGGCCAAGGCCTACCTGCAGGACGCCTACCTGGGAAACTACAGCCTGCGCTCCATTATTCGCAACGCGGGTCATGTCAGCTACTTTCTTTCGGACTGGAATACGCATTTGAATCATCTTGAAAGTAATCGGGAATCTCGAATAAATTATGATATCGACCACATTTTCTACCAGCGGATTAAACTATTGTCGATCATGGTAAAATCCATCGCCCAGGGGAACCCTCTGGGAATTCACCGCAAAACAGCTCTCAAGAGCAATGTTGACTATATTTCTGAAATCCTCCCGTATCTCCAGCCGAATCACCGAACAACCCTTGCATTGGTTAAGTAGATACCCGGGTCCAAAGGGCCCGGCACTGATTTAATCCTGTAAGGGATTA
>JAOZSO010000049.1:0-12914 GCA_029939655.1 Desulfobacterales bacterium | reverse complement strand
AATATCAGTTCCCATGTACGGATAAGTCTATCGATGGAGCAGGTAATGATGTTGTCGGTAAGTAGCAGAAGCAGCAGCTGAAACCACCACGAGTGATACATATCAAAAATATGCAGGATGTCGAACAGGCGATAAAGAAAGGCGCCGTATTCATGGAAATAGGCCTCGGGGCTCGCATTTTGAGGCACGAGGGTACCAATGATGGATGTCGCCGCCAAGGACAGCAGCAACACAACGGTTAGCCTAATCGACACAAAAAATTTCCAGATGGGGTTCTTAGCTGCCATGGATTGCCTGAATCACCTTTTTAGTGGATTTTGAAAAATATTCCCGATAAAATAGGTATCGCTTAAAACAATGTCAAAATTAAATCGCCTTTCCATCTCATATGATGATATTGCAGCACCTATATCACATTTTTGACTTAAATCAATGGTTGTATACCACTTTGTGATAATAAATATGGCTCATGGCTGTTAGTTTCTTGGTCAGTTATAGCATTTGTCAAAATAACGATCCGGTTACACCGAAAAGGGGATTCCATATTTTTTTCAAAAGGACATATCATGATCAATCTGCATCACTAGCGTAGTGCCCTGCCGGATTGATGATGTTTCTGCGGCCTTATGTTACTAACAACCGGCCGTATTTCATCATCAATCCGGTGGGCACAAGACAAGGCTTTGTTTGATATGTCCTTTTGAAAAAAATATGGAATCCCCTGGAGCTGAGGGACTTATTCGGAATATATTTACGACAACCCCTATAACAGCCAAGAGCTAAGAGCCAATAACTAAAAAACCGTCAGGTTGTTCTCGGGAGGGGGCATGACTATGGAGTGGACAAAAGATGCTGAAAACGCAGTGAAAAAAGTGCCTTTTTTCGTCAGAAAAAAAGTCCGGGCACGCGTTGAAACACAGGTGGCGGAGACAGGTAAAAGAATCGTTACCCTGACGGATGTCAGAACAGCCCAGAAGCGACACCTGCAAAATATGAGTAAAGAAATCAAAGGGTACCAGATCGATACCTGCTTTGGACCGGGTGGATGCCCCAACCGTACGGTTCCCTCGGAGCAGCTTCTCGAACGGATAGAAAAAATGGTTGTAGCGGAAGATCTTCTATCTTTCTTGAAACAGCATGTTCAGGGAGACCTCAAATATCACCATGAGTTCAGAATCACCCTCGCAGAATGCCCCAATGCATGCTCTCAACCCCAGATCAAGGACATCGGCATCATCGGCGCCCTGGTTCCCGTGGTTACGAATGAAGCCTGCACCGCCTGCGAGGCTTGTATCGAAACCTGTCCGGACAACTGTATCCATCTTAACAGCATCACTGAAAAACCCGAAATCGATATGGATCGATGCATGTCCTGTGGAAAGTGCGTAAAGGTGTGCCCCACCCGAACCATTCAGGAAGGAAAACAAGGCTTCAGGGTTCAGCTCGGTGGAAAACTAGGCCGGCATCCACAATTGGCAAGGGAACTGCCGGGCGTGTACAGGGAGGAAAAGATTCTTGAAATTATCCATTACTGTATTAGCTTATATAAGCGAAACAGTCGACACGGCGAACGTTTCGCACAAATTTTCAAGGATTCTGATTTTGACTTTCTGGTTAGCAAATTTGGATCATCTCCAAAAGAGTTGATCCAAATTAAGGATTCCAGGATTCCAGGGGTCCAGGATTCGAGTGGTACGAAGTGAAGCGTCAGCACTCAATGCTCAACAATGATATCTGGTGACTTGGGTTATGTGGGAAAAGAGAGGTTTCAGGAATTAAGAGAGGAGATCGGTGATGTTGAGAAAATGCTGAATGCGTTGATCAAATCCCTGGAAAACAAACACTTGAATCCTTGAATCCTGGACCCCTTGAACCCTTTCTCCCAACTAATTAGGAGAACATACCATGGAAAAAACAACCTTTACGATACCGAATATATCCTGTGGACACTGTGTGATGAGTATAAAGAATGAACTGAGTGATCTGGATGGCGTCAGTGCTGCAGATGGCGACCCGGACATGAAATCGATGACGGTGACATGGGAAGCACCTGCGACGCTGGAGATTATCAAGACACATCTCAAGGAAATTAATTACCCGGCGGCATGATCAAGCTGATATGCCAGGAGGCTGGGAGGCTGGGAAGCTGGGAAGCTGGAAGGCTGCTAACAGCTTAGTGCTTATTGCTTAAAGCTTATAATTTTCCATTTTCTGCCAAATCAGCCAGTCCTGTCAAATCGAGCAGTTTAATCTCATGCCCGTCAACAGAGATAAGTCCGCTCACACTCATTTTAGATAGAATTCGGGATAATGTTTCGGGAATGGTTCCCAACAAGCTTGCAAGCTGCCCCTTTGAGACCGGCAGGGCCACCATTTTCTCGGCTCCCTGCTCCCGGGCAAGATAAATCAGGTAGGAAGCGAGACGACCGGGAACCTCTTTCAAAGACAGATTTTCCACCTGGATGGTAAACTGACGCAGTCGCATGGAAAGCATGGCCAGCATATTCAGGCTGAGGGATGGATTTTTAGAAATCAGTTCAACAAAAGCAGCTCTCGGGAAAAAAAGAAGATGACTTTTAAACAGGGTTTCGGCATTTGCCGGAAAATTTTTCCCTGCAAACACGGCCACTTCACCAATAGGGCTACCAGGGCCATAGATATGCAGGATCTGCTCCTTGCCATCCATGGAAACCTTGTAGATCTTAACCTTCCCATCGGCAACCACGTAGAATCCGGTGCCTTTATCTCCCTCTGAAAATACAGTCTGTCCTTTCTCGTAGAACTTGTCCACGCCAATCTCCCGGATTTTTTTTAGATCATCCTCCTGGAGATTCTGGAAAAGCGGTATCAGGGAAATGATTTTCAGAATTTTTTCCATGGCAATATTGCTCCATAATAAAATCGTGAAACGATTTTATTATCATTTTATTTTATCCCAAGACATCCAAATAAACCGGAATTTTTATCGTATTACAACAAGTATCAGAGAATGATCAAATGATAAATAATTTATCCTAACACCTAAAACTTAAAACCTAAATCCCATTGTCTTGACTTATGTCAATGTAACCATCGGGGTTATTGCCTATAATCCGATCCAAACGTTAATCTGAGAGGTAAAACATTATGAAATGTCCAGGCCAAGACAGTCGATATTGGAAACCCGGGGCGATTTTTGATGAATCCTGCCCCAAATGTGGTCATTCCGTAGAATTCTTCAAGGATGACACCACCAGAAAGTGCCATCACTGTGGCCACCGGTTCGTCAACCCAAAATTGGATTTCGGGTGTGCATCCTATTGCGAATTTGCAGAGCAGTGCATCGGCACCCTGCCGCCGGAACTCCTGGCGGGAAAAGAAGATCTTCTCAAAGACCGCGTCGCTATTGAAATGAAACGGTATTTCAAAACAGATTTTAAGCGAATCGGCCATGCGACTCGTGTGGCCAGGTATGCAGAAAGGATTGCCAAAAAAGAGGTCGGGAATATGGCGGTCATATTATGTGCCGCCTACCTTCACGACATCGGCATCCATGAGTCAGAGCGTAAGCACCAAAGCACGGCTCCAGGGTACCAGGAACAGGAAGGTCCCCCCATTGCACGGGCCATTCTGGAAAAACTGGACGCAAAGGATGCGTTGATTGAGGAGGTATGCGACATCATCGGGCATCATCACCACCCCCGTCCAGATGACAGTATTAACTTCAAGGTCCTGTATGATGCAGACATGATCACCAACAAGGAAGAACGCCACAAGGACAAACCCATGGAACCCGGTCGTATCGAAAGTTTCATACAGTCATCTCTGCTGACGGAAGCCGGCAAAGAAGAGGCCAAAAAAGTGTTTTCGATCTTAAAAAAGGAAAACAGACAATGAAAGTACATCGCAAGATAATTAAAATCGATGAAGAACGATGTGACGGTTGTGGCCTGTGCATCATCGGTTGTGCCGAGGGCGCACTCAAAATCGTTGACGGCAAGGCAAAGGTCGTGGCAGATAAATTCTGTGATGGATTGGGTGCGTGTATCGGTGAATGCCCCAAAGATGCCTTGACCATTGTGGAAAAAGAAGCAGACGAGTTCGACGAAATCGCGGTGGAAAAGCACCTGGCTCAGATAGAAACCGAACAGACCCATGAAGCGCCCACCCCATTAACCGGATGTCCATCGGCAACATTGCAGTCCTTTGCACCGACTGCCTGTCAGAAGGCAAACCAGCCGACCGCCCATGAAGGGGGCGTATCAGCACTTTCACACTGGCCGGTTCAGATTCGCCTTGTGCCGCCGCAGGCTCCTTTTCTGAAAAATGCAAATCTCCTCGTCGCAGCAGACTGTACAGCGTTGGCCTATCCGGATTTTCATGGACGGTTCTTGAAGGGCAGGGTCGTATTAATGGGATGTCCAAAATTTGATGATGTGCAGGACTATATCGACAGATTTGCCGGTATTTTCAGCGAGTCCGATATCGCAAGCATCACGGCCGTGATCATGGAAGTTCCCTGTTGTTCCGGGCTTCCGTACATTCTCCAAAAGGGAATGGAAAAGGCAGGCAAAACCGTTCCAATGGAAACGGTCGTCATCAGCACCAGAGGAGAAATACTGGAACAGCGGCAGGATAACATCCTGACTGCCCAGGTTGTTTAGACTATAGACTATAGGCTGTTAGCAGCCTATAGTCTAATACTCTATTTCTTTCCAATTTTCCTGATCCCGTTTGGCTTCATTTGCACCTACCTTATAAAAAACAAGGCGGTACAACATTTACACAGGGTAGCGTTCCCTATTTGTTTTCTTGAGTCGATGGCGGTCATTGGAAATAACCACATGCTCTGATAATGATGAAAAGCTTCACCTGATGAAATTGGGCGCCTGCTTCAAATTTCCTTACTGATAATGATCAGCTTTCATGATTACAGGAAGTATTCTCTTTGGACTTGCCGTTACATACAGGCCAAGATTAACCCAATTTTCTAAGCAGATTTATGCCACGATGGTTTCAAAGGTATTGTTACATAATCTTTAATTGTGAAAAATCATCGGGGTTGATCAAATCTCTTATTTGTCATTGAGGTTAATATTCGAAGGTTAAAAATGGAAGTCGATAATCAAAGTGCCGAAAGATATATCGGTATGGGTTTCATCCAGACCACAAAGAGAATATGGAATCTTTTCCTCAAGTAATAAATAAGTGGATACCTGGAACTAAATATCATTAAGGCCGAGAAACTCCTATTTACCAAGCCCATATTGATTCATTCCGGGGCTTAGTCCATGCCAGTTTAGCTTACTTTTTTCAACCCCAGACAGGCATCAATCATATCCGCCGAATCTCTGGCCTCGGTCGCAGTGCCGCTCCATACTACCTGGCCGCTTTCCAGCACTGTGACATCATCGGCCACCTCTATGGCACGTTGGGTGGATTGCTCCACGACAATCAACCCCATACCCTGTTTTTTCAGCTCATCTAAGGCCGCGTAACAGATATCTATCACCTTGGGCATCAGCCCCAGGCTCAATTCATCCACAAGAAGCAGCTCGGGCTGTGACATCAGGGCCCGGCCGATGGCCACCATCTGCTGCTCACCACCTGAGAGTGCGCTGGCCCGTTGGTCTATGCGTTCACCCAGGCGGGGAAAAAGGCTTAATATCTTTTCCATACCGGGTGCGGTCTCATGCCTGGCCCGACAATAACCACCCACCACCAGATTTTCGCGCACGGTCAGCTCGCTAAAGAGCCTTCTGCCCTCGGGCACCAAGCCTATTCCTGCGGTCACCCGCTCCATAGGCGTTTTTTTAGCGATATCACCACCCTTGTAATTTATCTGGCCTCCCTGGATCTCCACGTGACCGGCAATGCACATCAAGGTCGAACTTTTGCCTGCCCCATTGGCACCCAAAAGGGCCATAACTCTGCCTGCCGAGACCTCTAAATCTATGCCATGCACTACCTGCATAGGTCCATAGCCGCAACACAGTTTCTCAAGCCGCAGCATTTTCTGCCTCCTTGCCTACATAGGCTGCTCTTACATGAGGCATGCGCATCACGGATTCGGGCTCACCCTCAGCAATTTTGCGACCATTATCCAAAACCACCAGCCTGTCGCTGACCCTTAAGACCTCGCCAAGGTTGTGTTCTATCATCACCACTGTGAGTCCCTGGCGGTTGATGCCCACCACCACATCGGCCAAACGTCCCGCTTCCACATTGTTTAAACCCGCCAGGGGCTCATCCAAGAGCAGCAGTTTTGGTTCCAAGGCCAGGGCCCTGGCCACTTCCAGACGCTTGAGTAGACCCAGGGGCTGTCCCATAACCTCCTGGTCGGCATGCTCGCCAATGCCCACCACCTCTAATAGCTCACCAGCCTTTTTGCGCTCGATGCTTCGATCCATGGCCGCTACCGCCCTGAATATGGTGGCAATGCGCTTATGCCCTACGGCCAAGGCAACATTATCACGCAGTGTCATGGAATTGAAAGGACACACTATTTGATTGGTCATGGCCATACCCAAAGCGGCCCGTTTATGTATGGGCAAGCCTTCTATGTCTTTACCAGCAAGACGGATACCGGCACTCTGGGGGTTAACCACACCAGTAATGGCCCGCAGCATGGTGGTTTTTCCCGCACCATTGGGGCCGATGAGGCTTAAGAACTCGCCATTCATCACCTGGAAAGAGACATCGGTTAAAGCATGCACGCCACCAAAATGCATGGTTACATTTTGCACATCCAAGAGCACGCTCATGCCAGGCCTCCTTTGCCTTTAAGCTTGCCAAATATGCTACCACCTACACCGGCTAGACCATCAGGGGCAAAACGCATGACGGCAAAGAGCAATGTACCATAGAATAGCAGCTTATAGTCGCTCAAGAATTCGGACATCTCGGGCAGCAGAGTCAGTAGCATGGTGCCTATTATCACCCCCGGCACCGAGCCGATACCACCCACGGCTACCATGGAGAGCACGCTGATAGAGGTAATGAAGCCGAAGTCATCGGGCATGATGAAACGGGTGAAGTAGCAGTAAAGCCCTCCTGCCAATCCAGCCATGGCCGTGCCCAAAGCAAAAGCGGTAAGTTTATAGGCAGGCACATTCACGGTGAGCAACCGCGCCGTATCTTCGTCGGTGGCTACGGCATCGAAGGCAAAGCCCATCCATGATTTTTTAATGTAGACACTGAAGGCGGTGCAGAGCGCTGCCACAACCAGAACCAGCAGCAGAAAACCGGGCTTGCCCAACCCCATGGAAGGAATGCCGCTTAAGCCCATTTCACCACCCAGCACGCTATCCTGCTGCCGGACAATACCCAAAAACAAGAAGCCCACCCCCATGGTCGTGATGGCTAGAAAGTCGTGCCGCACCCGCAGGCTTGCCACGCCAACAATTATGCCAATGGCTCCGGCTACCAGCATAGCACCAGCCAGGTTGACTGGGAAGGGAAGACCCGCCTTGGCCATCAAAGCCACCACATAGGCCCCGGTGCCAAAAAAAGCCGCATGTCCAAGGCTGATCTGGCCGCAGTAGCCGGTGATGAGGTTAAGACCCAAGGCGAATATGATATTTATGCAGACAATGGTCGCCAGTGATAATTCATATATGCCCATGGTTCACTTCCTTGAAAACAGGCCCTGGGGTTTTATCATCAACACCAGGATAAGGCATGCGAAGGCTATGGCATCGCGGTCCAGGTAGTCGCCAACATATATGGTGCCGAAAGCCTCCACCACGCCCAAGATTACCGAGGCAATCAGCGTACCGGTGACATTGCCCAACCCCCCTAGTACGATGATGGCCAGTGCCTTGTATGATGGCACCCCGCCCATAGTGGGTTCGGCAAAGTTGGAGAGCAAAGAGACAAATATGCCCGCTACGGCAGCCAAGGCCGAGCCGATGAAGAAGTTGAGGTAGCGCACTTTCTGCACGCTGACCCCGAAGCTCTCGGCCATCTGGGGGTCATCTACCGTGGCTCGCCAGGCAATGCCTAGACGGGTCCTTTGAGCCAACCAGGATAGCACCCCCAACATTGCCACACTGCCAAAGACGATGACGATATCCACCATGCGCAGGCTCATCCCCAGAATGTTCACCAGGCTTTGCAGGGGCGCATTGGTATAGGTGAGGCCATAAGGTCCAAAGATGAGGCGAAAAATCTCCTCCATGGCAATGAACAGGCCGATGGATGCGATCAGGGCCACATAGGGTGGTTTATGCAGAATGGGCTGATAGCAGAACCTGTAGATGGCCATGCCCACAAAACCTACGCATATGGCGGAAACGGGCAATGCCAACAGTAGGCTACCCGTCGCGTTAGTGACAATGAGGCCCAAGTAGGCGCCCAGAGTAAACAAACCGGCATGGGCTACGTGCAAAATACGCAAAAGTCCATAGACCAGCGTAAGGCCCACTGCTATGATGGCATACATGCAACCATAGATCAGACCTTGGGTGAGAAGTTCGACATATAGCATTATTGGCTGCCTGTGCTTGAATAGGATTGCAGCAAGGCCGGAAAGGCATCTGAGCCCTCCCGGCCGTTTTTCATGCCAGATAGGGTCTATTCTTCAGGCGGAACCAGCAGCTCAGAATCGTCGATGACAGCATAGTGATGCCAACGTCCAGCCTTGACTATCTGCACCTGGACAGGTTTCATAACCTCGCCCAGCTTGTTGAATTTGATCAGACCGGTGGAGGCCTTCAAAGACGTTTGGGCTATGGCCTGACGGATTTTTTCCGGATCGGTAGAACCGGCTTTTTGCATGGCAGCAGCGGCAACTTTCACAGCAGTGTGTGCGCTGGCCGCGACCATATCGGCCGGATAACCAGCCTGTTCTTCAAAGGCCTTGATGAAGTCCACGGTCTCTTTTTCCTTGGAATCGCGGTCCAGAGTGGTGGTGATGAGTACACCTTCGGCGGCAGTACCGGCTATCTCGATGAATTTCTGTCCGTCATAGCCTTCCTGCCCGATCACCGGGGTATCCACACCGGCTGCCCGGAGCTGGTTTACCAGGGGGCCGCAGTTAAAGTAGTACCCGCTGGCATAGATGGCATCCGGCTTGTCAGCTTTAACCTTGGCAATAATGGAACCAAATTGACGGTCCTTCATGGAGTACTGATACTCGGCAATCACTTCGATTCCGTATTTGGAGGCGATTTCCTTGAAACCTGCCGCCAGGGATTTACCAAAGTCGTTCTGCAAGGTGATTATGACCACCTTTTTCTTGCCCATCATCTCACCCACCAGCTTGGCGCCGGCTTTGCCCTGCACGGTGCCCAAAAGGCCGGTACGGTAGACCATGTTGCCCGCCTTGGTGATATCCGGGTGAATGGCATAGGCACTGATATAGGGGATGCCTGCTTCCTGGAATACGCCCGCCGCCGAGCGTGTGGGGCCGGAGTAGCTGCCGCTGATACCCAAAGCCACTTTATCCTTGCCGATGAGCTTGTTGGCAATCGGTATGGAATTGGCCGGCTTGGCCTGATCGTCATAGATGATCAGCTCAAGTTGTTTACCCAGCACACCACCGGCCGCGTTGATTTGTTTCACCGCCAGCTTTGCGCCTTCGGATGAAGACTTGCCATCAGCAGCCGCAAAGCCTGTCAAGGGCGCATTAAAACCTATTTTGATAGTATCTGCGGCTTGAATAGTGCCACCAAAATTTAAGATCATGCAAATTGCCAGTGAAAATAATGTTATCCTTTTAATCATTTCATATCCCCCTTTTCTTTAGTGATTATAATATCAATCCCTATGATAAGCTGTTTGATTGCTCTGACACAATGGTGATAATACATAGGCTCCCGTCTCAAATCAGGCCACCCTGACCTCCAACACAACACTGGACTCATCTATGGTGTAGAAATCTGCCTCGGCCTCACATGATGATGCCAACTTTTTGAAATCATCGAGGCTGAAGGTAGTGGCCTTAAAGCCATCAGTGCACACGATTACCCCATCACCGGTGGCCATATCATCAATCTCGCCCAGCAGACCATGATCTGCCTGAGTTCGAAACCACTCCAGTCGGTGGGGCCAGAACTGGGATGCATAGCTGGTCAGAATCACCCTACCTCCGGGCTTTGTAACCCGCATGGCATCGAGAAGAAGCTGCTGTGGCTCCACCTTGCAGGCGCTAATGAAGTTCTGCACCCCGAAAACCAGATCAAAGGCGTCGTCTTCAAACTCCAGATGGGCAGCGTCCATTTGCCTTAGATGCAAATCTGGGTATCTCTCTGTTGCCAGAGCCAGACTCTCAGCCGAGTTATCAATCCCCCAGGCCTCTTCAACCCTTTGGGCAAAAATCGACAGCACCCTGCCATAGCCGCAACCAAGTTCCAAAATATTTAGACCCGGCTCAAGCATCGAGGCGATGAGGTGTATTTCTGCCATCAGATAGCGGCGCACCCTTGCGCTCGCCAACTCATAGACCTTTTCCAGCTTGATGCCACTTAGCCTCTTGGCATAATAAGCCTTGTCGTGTTGTGTACTATCTGCCGCTATCATGCTTAATTCCAGAGCCAAGTTAGTGAGAATACCCCGGCAGCATATCACTGTCGGAGCGCGCTTGACTTGCCTCCAGGTTTTATCCCACATGCTAAATTAGTAATTGTGGTAAATTTTCCCCATCAGATGTAAACTAAAAAGGTTCAAAGGTCAAAGGTTGAATAGATTCAGGTGCCGATGGCATATAACCGAGGCTGTTACAGATCAGCGCATCATCCTCATGTACATTTCAAAGCCAGAATGCTCCATTTTTAAATTCCAACATTAATTCCTTCATACCTTATCAAGGCTTACATATGATAACATCAATGTGGCAGTTCACGGCCGGTGTTGCGATTTATCCAAATTCAGATCTAAAGGGATAAGCCCCTCCTTCTGGGTCCGGTCGCTGCCTCTATTTTTCGGCAAGCATTCAGCGTGTTTATAACCTGAGCTATTGAAAGAAGGTTTCTCTCCAGGACTCAGGTTTTTCCAGAAAAAGGGTACAGATGGAGGCAACAATGGCGGCGAGTATGCTCATAACAATAGGGACCACATAGCTTTGCCGCAGATCGAACATGAAACCAGCAAAAGTGGGACCCAAAAGGTTGCCAAAAGCAACGCTGGTATAAAGCGCACCCAAAATTCCACTGATATTGGAGCCGCCGAAGTAGTCCGCCGTCACCGCCGGAAGAAGGGCTACAAAACCACCGTAACACGTACCAAAAATGATAGCTAACATAGCCAGCTCCCAAATACGTGAGGCGACCAGCCACCATGCAAAGATAGCTGCCATCACGGCGTACATGCAGGCGAGCGAGCGACGCCGACCAAGTCGGTCGGCAAAACCCCCGATCAGAAATCTCCCCACGGTACTGCCGACACCGATCAGGCCCAATAAAAGAACTCCAGTTGATGTCGTATGACCGAGATCTTTAGAAAACGGCATCAGGTGTACAAACGGTATAAAAACCCCTATCGAAGCGCTGAACGTACCGACATATAGAAGCCAGAAGGGATGGGTTTTCAACACATCCTTTACCGTCAATTCACCCTCTGATTTCCGTGATTCTTTAGGGATATTATTCTGTAGATCAATGCTGTCACCCCTGTTGGTCCGCTCCCCGTCCGGCATTAAGCCCATTTCTTCAGGGGAATCGACAATCAGCATTGCTGCTGCCATACCGCAGCAAAAAACACATGCGCTCATGACCATATATGCAGTACGCCAGTCACTCCAATGGATGAGAAAAGCCGAAAAAGCAGGCATGCCTAGGGTGCCCAAGCCGATACCCATCACCGCAATGCCGGAAGCTAAACCGCGTCGGGCGACAAACCATCGCTGAACAGCCCCAACTGCCGGAACATAGGTAAAGCCTACACCAATACCGATACCCAAGCCGTAGACAAGGTAGATCTGCGTGACCGTTACCACAAAGCTTGAAAGCAGCAGTCCAAGGCTGATGACAAGCACACCGGAAGCGATAACCCAGCGTGAACCCATTCTGTCGGCAATTTGTCCACTAATGGCCCCAAGACTAAAATAAATAAAGCCGGCAATGGCAAAAACCAGTGAGGTGGAACTACGGGAGGTGCCGAATTCCATTTGAAAAGACTCGAAAAAGGTCGTAAATGAGTAAACACTACCGAAAGCGAGAAACAAAATCACGCAAACGCACGCCACCACAACCCAGCCATAGAAAACTTTGTGTTTTCTATAGCCCATTTTCCCTGTCTCTTCTGGAATTTTTTCTTTCACACAATTTATCTCTTATTGTTCTCGAGTTAGTCTAACGCCTTTTCGAATTCTGCAATTTTGACAGTTTCCTATTGCTGGTGGACATTCGGTTGATTGTGAAGATAGCAGTAATGTCTTAGATTTCCAACAACATGTTTTCGTATGACACTAGCATCCTTTTTGTTACTACATTCCGCCAAAAACGTCATCATCAATATCGATATCCTTAGATCATCGGCTCCTAATGGCTTTCCGTCTTCCACTGCTCATATGCAGCAGTGTGCTCAAACTGGTATCATGACCAAATCTATAACCGATTATGGCATTCTCCGGGTGTTGATTGCTATATAAAGTTTGGAATTCTCAAAAATCAGGTTGGTATGAATTTTTCAATTTTGATGCACATACAAGATTCAATAAAGGAGTCTTCTCGATGGAATTGTTTTATGGATGTTGACATTTTCCGGATTATGTCAACTGGTTGAAGGCTGATGCCATTCGAAGCTCGTAGAGTAGCCCCGGCCGATTTCTCAACCGGAGCCCTCGCCAGATCCGTACGTGGACGATTCGACCATACGGCTCCTCCGCTGATACGTCTCATGAAGATCCCCAGATGTTTACATACACCTTCGGCTTGGGAAACTCTTTCCATTACCCTTAAAAGTCCCGGTGACATGTTCTCAGAAGTCATTGCCCC
>JAOZSO010000429.1:0-3447 GCA_029939655.1 Desulfobacterales bacterium | reverse complement strand
TTTTAACTGTTTCAGAGATGCTTCGACACCATCATCAAAGGGAAATCCATCGATTACGATCATGTCCGGCAAAAAAATGTTCTGCTCCGTAAGGTCGGCCAGGCGTTCTTCAAGTTTGGGTACGCTGAATCCCTCTACCTTGAAGGTCATGATGAATCGGTGGTGAAGTATGGATTCCCAAAGCTGGTTGACCTGTTGTGCATTATATTGATCTGCAAGATTGTGAAAAACCTCTTTATACCACAAACTCACTTTGTTCACGGGATCACTCAGGCTGACATGCAGAACGTTTTTGCCCCGCAGCAGGGTTTCCAGGGACAACTGGACCATAATGGCGGTTTTGCCGACGCCGGCCCGTGCCAGGACTGCGCCAAAGCCACCCTTGGGAAGAATATCCTGGTTTTCCTTCCCCAGGAGTCTTAGAGGGTTCCGTAGTGTGAGATCTTTTTTCAACATCATAAAGCTCCTCTCCTTGAGGTTGATAATATTATCATAGGCTGGAAGCCCATGACCATTCAACCTGGAATTTGTACCAAGCCTGATGGCTTTTTTTTGATCTGTTTTCATTAAGCAACGTTCTTTTTATTTTCCTGGGCCTTTTTGATCAGCTCTTCGGCTATGGATTGCGGTACCTGTTTATAGTCTGAGAATTCCATGGTAAACTGGGCCTTTCCCTGTGTGGAACTGCGCAGTACCGTGGAATATCCAAACATGTCAGCCAGCGGTACCCGTGCATCGATGACGCACATGGCCCCTTCATCCTGAGAGCCCAGAATCATTCCTCTGCGCTGGTTCAGTGTGCCCATGACAGCGCCCTGGAATTCCGTCGGTGTTTCTACTACCACGGTCATGATCGGCTCTTGGATGACGGCCTTTGCCCTGGCATAGCCTTCAAGAAAGGCTCCCCGTGCGGCCGCCTGAAATGCCATTTCGGATGAATCCACTGCATGGGATGCACCATCGTTGATCAAAACCCGGATGCCGGTTACGGGCAGTTCCATTTTGGGTCCTTTTGCAAGACAGGCCTTGAATCCTTTTTCGCAGGATGAGATAAACTGAGTAGGTATGGAGCCGCCGGTTACCTTGTTTTCGAATTCAAAATCATTCTCGGCTGTCGGCTCCAGATAACCGGCAACCCGACCATACTGGCCTGATCCGCCGGTCTGTTTCTTGTGGGTGTAATTAAACTCACCCCGCTGGGTAATGGTTTCCCGGTAGGCAACCCGGGGCATACCCGTTTCCACATCTGCATTGTACTCTCTTCGCATTCGTTCGATGTAGACATCGAGGTGCAGTTCCCCCATGCCCGATACAATGGTGTCACCGGTTTCCTGGTTGACATAGGTTTTAAATGTGGGGTCTTCCTTGGTAAACCGATTGAGTGCTTTTGACATATTGTTTTGAGAGGCCTTGTCCTTGGGAACAATGGCCAGCGAGATGACCGGCTCCGGGACATACATGGAGGTCATGCTCAAATGCATGTCCTTAGCGGTAAACGTATCCCCTGAAGCACATTCGATCCCGAACAGGGCTCCGATATACCCGGACGGGATGGTGTCGATATCTTCCATCTGGTCGGCGTGCATACGAACCAGTCTGCCGACCTTTACCTTCTTACCTGAACGGGCGTTCACAATGGTACTTCCTTTGGATACAGATCCCTGATAGACGCGGATGTAGGTAAGCTGGCCGTATTTCCCATCCTCTAACTTGAAGGCAAGCGCCACCACCGGCTTGTCCGAATCGGAGGCAAGGGTTACTGTGGTTTCGTTGTTATCCATGTCGAGAGCCTGGTTTTCGATGTCGGAAGGGCAGGGCAGCAGTTCGGTGACAGCATCCAGGAGGGGTTGCACCCCTTTGTTTTTATAGGCCGAGCCCATGAGGACCGGTGTCAGTTCGCGCGTAAGTGTTCCTTTACGGATAGCCCCTATGAGCAAGTCTTCTGTGACGTTACCTTCCAGGGCAGCTTCCATGAGCTCATCGGAAAACATGGAGGCCGAATCGATGAGTTCTTCCCGTTTTTCCTCTGCTTCTGCCAGCAGGGTGTCCGGTATGCTCTCTTCGCGGACCAATTCACCGTTCTCACCGTCAAAATAAAGGGCTTTCATGGACACCAGGTCCACGACACCTTCCATGTCGGCTTCGAGACCAATGGGGATCTGCAAGGCGACGGCATTGTGCCCCAGTTTTCTCTTGAGCTGATTCATGACCCGGAACGGGTTGGCACCACTGCGGTCACACTTGTTGATAAATGCAATACAGGGGACCTTGTAGCGTTTCATCTGACGATCGACGGTAATGGACTGGGACTGGACACCGCCGACCGAACAGAGAACCAGGACTGCGCCATCCAGGACCCGCAGAGATCGTTCAACTTCTATGGTAAAGTCGACATGTCCGGGTGTGTCGATAATATTGATCTTGTGATCACGCCACTGGCAATAGGTAGCAGCCGAAGCAATGGTAATACCACGCTCTTTTTCGAGCTCCATGGAATCCATGGTGGCTCCCACACCGTCTTTGCCTTTGACATCGTGAATGGTATGGATTCTGTTGGTGTAGAACAGGATTCTTTCCGTCAATGTTGTTTTTCCCGAATCAATATGAGCGCTGATACCGATATTTCGGACGTTTGTTAAGTCGTTAATCATTTTTGTTATTCCTTCTCAGGCGTTCCTCGACTGGACCATTTAAAGATTATATGCATTTAAAACATGAAAACACGAAAAAGTCATCTAAATCATTTCGTATGTTCGTTAACGGGTATCTATTTTTTTATTCTGATTTTTTGGGTTATAAGTACTATCTTTTTGGGATAATCAGTGCAGGAAAACCCGGTCTGAAAACCATGAAATAACGCCATCTTTGCGCGAGCCCTAAAGATGACGTTGGAATACCGTAAAAAAGTTAACAAATATAGGGATGCGAACCTGTATTGTCAATATAAATTTTCATGTTTAACCATTAATAACGAAGCATTAAACCTGCGGCTAAATACCCAACGGTTGTCATTCCCGTGTGCCTGCCCCTTCGAAGGAAGGGGGCGGGGCACGAAGTGAAGCTTTAGCGCTATCCAGAAAGGCGCTGGATGCCCCTGGCTAACTACTTGCCAGGGCAGGCTTATCAAGTCCGGCATGACGGGCTTGGCTATTTAGTCACCGCCGTTAATAAAAAAGCGAATGTCCAATGTCGAACAAGGAATATTGAATATTGAAGTGTTGAATCGCTTCGCTCTTTCGTTTTTATCAATCGATACCGGGTACAGAGGTATGCGGGGGTTCGTTTTAAAGTCGGGCAACTGTCTGAGATTATTAGGCGCCGTTAGGCCCGCAGCATAAAAAAGGTGGTTACAAAGATACAACCAGCTGTTATTTATAAACATATTTAAACATGGCTGGCAGCGGCGGGCCTTACGGCGCCTTAGGAGCGAGTTTTGACCGGCTTTAA
>JAOZSO010000048.1:0-13004 GCA_029939655.1 Desulfobacterales bacterium | reverse complement strand
ATCAGCCAGGGGCAGGCTACGCGGTCTACATGAACATGTGATCGGGTTATCCATTTCATGGGAATACTCCTTGATTTAAGGAAAATACTCTCTATTTTTTGGTTCCAAAGTAGGTTAAGTTTTTGGTAATTAGGGTTTGGACGTCTTCGATGAGGTGGTTGAACTTGCCGTTTAAGTCATCTGCAAGGTGCTGGACATACTCCCTGCCGGCTTCCTCATCATATTTTTTTTTGAACATCTGGAACGTGTCCGGGATTTTGGTAATATCGTGGCGCTCATCCTTATGTTGTGGGTCATCGATCCATTCATGAACTTCACGATAGGATCGATTCGTTCGCTGCTTGCTGATTTCGATATGTTTTTCTATAGATGGCATGGATAGTCTCCTTTCTTGACCTTTTTCAGTTATGCAACCTTGGGGTATGGTTTGCCCACTCGGGGGGGTCAGCGCCCTTTTTTTCTTAAATAATAGGCATATAAGTTTTCAATGAGTTGCATCCCCAATATCATTCGCTTGTCATCATTTGGCTGGGATGCCGCCAGACCGGTCAACATGGCGCTCAATCCGTCTGTTTCAGCATGACCATATTTAGACTCTTTCAGATCGATGTCATGAATGACTTCCGCTAAAGCAACGAGTCCACGATCCTGCAACCCAAGGCGTTGAATCATCACCTCAAACGTGCATCGATCGCCTTCATGAGTGTATTCTCCATCGAACATGTCAAACCGTACTTCGTCAGCTTTGGGTGTGTATGTATCGGACTCAACGAATTTAAAAACGGCGGTTTCGTCAATAATGCGTCGGATCATCCAACCGCAAGCAATGCGGTCTACAAATAGGTTTTTGCGCGTAACCCATATTTTCCCTCTTAACTCAGTAAGTTCATCCTTTTGAGCAATTGAATCTGATCCACCAGCGGACGAACGGGCAGCCAGATCCTTAATCAAAATTTCCGCAGTCCCCATTTCAGGAGCCTGAAAGAAATCAATGGCGGCAACTTCATCAAGCCGGTGCTGCAGCTTAGTCACTTGTACAGAAGCCCTTACTGCAGGGTTCCGGGGATCTATTTTTCCAGAAGACCATTCAGTGAGCAAAAGATTCGCATCCTGGATGATTTTTTCGTAATCTGCTTTGCGGGAATACTGAAACAAGGAAATGATCTGTTCATCGGTCAACCCCTCAACAAACCGTACTTCCGATATTGAACCGTCACCTCCGCCATCAACGATCTCCTTGAGCGTCCAACTTAAATCTTCAAGTGACTGCTCGGAAATGGGCATTACGTATACCGATTGCTTGATGGCTACAGCCCCCACCCGTTGCAATCGCCGCCATATTTTCACTCTAAGGGCGTTGGGTTTGGGGGGGATCTTGTGAATCAAAACTAACCAATTATTGGGCACCATTTTAATCTCCGTAACAATTGTTACATTAATAATATATCAATTGTTACACTATGTCAATGATAGATTTTCGGGATTATAACCCAAAAGAAGGTTGGTGGTATCGCACAGGAATCACCTATCCGCTTTCGGGGTTACCTATTTCAGAAATAAAGTAGATCGGAATCAGGGAGAGAAAGGGAATACAGACTAAAATCAGGAGCACGCTCTGGATGGTAAAGATATCGCCCAATTTACCGACGATGGGGGAAAGGACTCCGCCGATTCCAAAAGCCAGCCCCATCATCAGACTGGCTACCATGGAGCGGCCCTTGGGGGCGATTTTCTGAGCCATCACCACACCGAGGGGCAGGGAAGCCATGTTAAAGCCGCCGGCCAATATCGTAGCCGGATAAATCCAGTTTCCGGGAACCAACAAAAATATAAGCAGGAAAGGGGTCATGAGACCGTGGGTGATCCATAATAAGCGTTTGTATCCCATACGATCCGAAAGATGACCACAGAGAACACCGGCCGCCGTCCCTGAAAGGGTGAAGATGGAAAAGAGGATGCCGGCGGAAACGATGGTATGCCCTTTCTGTACCCAGAGCACCGGCATAAAGGTCATCAACGACTGACCTACCACCGATCGCATAACCATTGTAATCCAGATCAACAGTAGCGGCTGCCAGACACTTCCCAGGGTTTGCCTAAGGGTCTCCAAAAAGCCGTATTGGGCCAAGTCGTCTCCCTGGGGTTTTGGAATGACCCGATAAAAATACATCCAAGCCAAAAGGCCAATGACCATGGTCGCCGGCATTGCGCCGAGACCGAACCGGGCCACGTACAAAGTGATAAAGATGGGTCCCACCCCGAAAGCCAGGGTGCCGGCAGTATTATAAATGGACATGGCCAGTCCAAGCTTGCGGCCGGCATATAAGGGTACCATACCCGTGACCGGCGGATGAAACAGGGAAGATCCCGCAGAGCCCATGACAATACAGAAAAGCAATCCATAAAAGCCGGTAGACATTCCCGTCAGAGGAATGAAAAGAATGGGCATGAGCAACCCGATCAAAATAAAACTGCGGGAAGGATAGCGATCGGCCCAGTAGCCTGACATGGGCTGTACGATGAACATCAAGAAACGGGAAATCCCCGCCAGAAAACCCACCTGGGTCAGACTTAGCCCCATCTTATCCATAAACACGGGAAACAGAGGGTTTATGAAAGAGCTGTAGAAATCCCCACTGAAGTGCACCAGGCTGAGAGCGATGAGAATTTTCCAGTAGGTTCTTGAATGAGAATTTTCCATAGGGGCTTTTGGCACTTACTTTTACCAAAGTCAATGAAAACCTCTTCTATTCGAACGTCTTAAGATAAGCCCCATACCCTTCCTTTTCCAGGTCTGCCACGGGAATAAAACGAAGGGATGCTGAATTGATGCAATAGCGCAGACCCGTCGGCTCGGGACCGTCATCAAAAAGATGCCCCAGATGCGAGTCCGCATGCTTGCTGCGCACCTCGGTTCTGACCATGAAAAAACTGCGATCAGATTCCTCAACGATGTTCTCTGATGCCAGCGGCCGGACAAAGCTGGGCCAGCCGGTTTTTGATTCGTATTTATCCAGTGAGCTGAAAAGGGGTTCGCCTGAAACAATGTCCACATAAATGCCGGCGTCATGGTTATTCCAGTATGTATTTTCAAAAGGGCGTTCAGTACCGTTCTGCCGCGTCACCCGATACTGCAGTGGTGTCAACCGGCGTTTTAGCTCTTCTTCATCTGGAATAGTAACCATCACGGGCGACATGGTCTTGGTATTCATGTCCCCTGAATCCATTGAAGCCTTTTCCAAGACACCGTCAAAATGAAAGGTTTCGTCCGTCCATGTTTCCTTTAAAAACGTATCCCTTCCGGATCCCGATCGATACCACTTGTAGCGCAGCGGGTTCTTTTTGTAATAATTCTGATGGTAGTCTTCGGCCGGATAAAACGGGCCCAGGGGTAGGATTTCCGTCCCAATGGGATTCTCGAACACACCGGCCTCGGCAAGTTTTAGTTTTGAGCTTTCCGCTAAACGGCGCTCTGTATCGTCAGCATAAAAGATTGCGCTGACATATTGACCGCCGCGGTCCACGAATTGCCCGCCGGCATCGGTGGGGTCCACATGGGTCCAGAATACTTCCAGCAGTTTTGCATAGGTCACTCTTTTCGGATCATACACCACCTTCACAGCCTCTACGTGACGGGTACTTCCCGATGAGACCTCTTTGTAGGTTGGATTTGCCATGGTGCCACCCGTATATCCGGAGATGGCATCGATGACCCCATCGACCTTTTCAAAATCGGATTCCGTGCACCAGAAACAGCCGCCGGCAAATACTGCCGAGCGTATGGAGCCGGATTCACTCGCTATCTTTTTTTCCATATCATTGTCCATGCTGATGATAGGGGTGGAAAGGGCAAATGTGGAAACAGCAATAATCATTGCATAGTTTAATGTTTTCATAATGTTTCCTCCTTATAGCTCAATGCTGAATGTTGCATAAACTTCGATGCGACATCAGGGCATAACCTGTGTCAGGTATTTGCGGATGTCAAGTCCGGTTAAAACTTGAAACGCCCAACTGAGATTTAAAATAAAACAGGGCTGTAAAGGAAAGATAATGGAAGTGTAAAGATTTAGTAAATAAAATCGTTTCACGATTTTATGAGACGCGACGTTGTCGCTTTTATCGTTGTTGTCATAAATTTTAATGCTGCGGCAATTACGTTCTGAGAGCATGGGCCTCAAAAGAGCCACAAGATCGGCAACCGGAAGATTTGGAATTCCTACCAGTACCATTGAAAAATGGACTTACCTTTGATCCACCAAAAATTAAAAACCCGGTGCCAAAGCTACCGGGTTAATAACAATTGCTTATATTTGTTTTAAATCTTAAGAATTCCTTTTTGTAGCAAATAATACCCATTTCCAGTTGTTGAGCATGAAAGTAGAGTAAATTTTTTCATAATTACATTCAAATCTTTTTTCTTTTCAATAACTACTGCAAGCTCTTTAAGATAATCAGCAAGCGCTTTAATTTGGCTATCAAATAATGGCACTGTATTATCGCCACCTTTTCTTATTACATTAAGCCTACTATTAAAGGCTGTATGGGTGCTTTGCAAAATTAAATGTAATAAAACAAGATCTTCATTAAAATCCTGATTGTAGATTCTATTAATTATCGAATGAACCCCGGAAAAATAATATAGACCTTGGGTTATGTCCTTACTTTCCTCTATTTTTCCAACAACAAAATTAATTTCGTCTACAATCATAACTCTTGATTTACTGTTAATATTCATAACTTTTCTCCCAATATATGATCTTATGCGGCTCTGTCGACTTCAATTTCTTCATCAAGTGGCGGTGAATAAATAACTGTATCACCTGATCCTGAAATTGTTGAATTGCATGAAACATAAGCAATCTCATCAGCATGGGTAGCAATGTTCCAACTTTTTGTTGGCACAGGCATCCAATGGGCAGAAGCCACTTCCTTGTCTACGAAGCTTATTTCTATATCCTGCCCTAATGCATCCGATAAAGATAATAGTGTTTTTAAAGTGAAATTTGAACTCCCATTCAAGATTTTAGTTACAGCGGGTGGTGAAACATTTAATAACCCAGCCAAGTCTATTCGGTTAATTTCTTTTTCTTTCATTTTGAAACAAATACGTTCTGTAAGATCTATAATGAGGGTTTCAAGGCGAAATTCAAAATCATCCTTGAATAAAGTCAACTTATTTTTTAACCAACTTGTTTTTGCCATTTTACCTATCCCTCCATATCCAAATCAACGATATTTACAGTTTCCTGAAAATATTGATTACGCCAATCTAAAGCCTTTTTCTTTTCACGTTGTAATATTCGACTATGAGGTTTATCAAAGGCATGGGTGAGTATTAGAGATCTCAGGAGAAACGACCCTCCGGTAAAGCACAAGACTCTAAGACCACCTCTTGTTTTTAGTTCAAAAATAGCATCGCCTAAACTTCGATATTTTTGCTCGTTGTGTGGGAGACCCTTTACAATGATTCGACCAAATAGAGCTGCTATTTGTTTTTGATTCTTTTCATCAACACTATCGATATATTCAATGACTTGACAGCTATCTTCAATAACTAACGCATAGAGATCAAAACCCATGTCTGATTTCGATTCTATTAAAGTTATATCCATACAATTAACCTGTAGGTTAAATTTGTCAAGTAAAATTTAGAAAAAATAATCCTTTAAAATTAATACATTTTTATTTTTCACTAAAGCCATTAGCATTAATCTTCATGCTTGGTCAACATTTAGTCAACATTTCCGATAAAATAGCCTTCTATATCCCCTGCTAACCCTGTATGACCCAGAAACAGAAAAGGGACACAACCTATTGATTTTGTTGTGTCCCTTCTTGTCCCTGCAGTTCCCTATGTATCTGTCATCATGTCTCTAATGAATATGCTTCGTTTGACTTCCAGTAAAGCTGGCGGGTTATGGTAATCAGTCGGTCGCTTGTTTGAAGCGAATTAGCGATCGTTAGGAAAACCAGAGGGTTGGAATGAATTTAAAACGACCATACTCGATAATTTGCAAAACCTCATCTTTACATTTTAGCGCTGGTGTTCCTTACGAGCGTTTATTTGCAAGTTCGAGAGACTGATTACCGTGATTTTCCGAAGCGATTTTAGGATAATATTTGGCAGATGGCAGCTCGACGCAAATGTGAATATGGCCTTCCTGGAGTTCGGCATCAACTGTGCCCTTGTGGGCTTCTATCAGCTCTTTGACTATGGCAAACCAGATCCCGGCACCGCCATGCTGTCGGGATCGGAATTTTTTGCCACGATAAAACCGCTCGAAATATGTGGCAGGTCTCTTGCGGTCAGGCCTTCAACAGCGTTTCGATGATCAAAATCGTGTTATTCTTCCTTTGGATCAACTCTTACGGAGCTGATCCAAAGTCTTGAACCCAATGGTTGTTTTGCTGACACCCGGCAGAAGAAACCTGCCGGCCGAAAAGTAATGAAGCATCTCGGCAATTCGCCCGAATACTATCGAAGACCAGCGATAAAATCGTTTTTTCGGCAACGTAAACCCACCGATCATATTCTGAACGTTCGTAAAGCCGGATTTTTCCAGAAGCTTTCGCATGGCTCCGGGATTGAAATCATACAGGTGAAAGGGCGTGTGATAGATATCGAACCTTTTTGCAAACGGCCCCAGAATTTTGACCACCGGCGTGGAGTGCGGCCATCGAAGCAGGACCATCCCGCCCGGTTTGAGAATGCGATACACTTCCTGTAAAACCATTTCCGGATCATGAACGTGCTCGATTACATAAAATAACGTCACAACATCAATACATTCTTTTGGAAAGGTCATGTCCTCCAAAGGCTTTGAATGAATAGAAAGGCCCAGTTTTTTTCTGGCATATTCCCGCCCTGGCCTGGATACTTCGATCCCTTCCACGGTCCACCCTCTCTGGACCATTCTTTTCAAAAAAAAGCCGTATCCACAACCGATATCCAGCAGACTTGCCCCATCTGAATGCTTATGATCATCTATCAGGATGGCCGCGGTATCGATAACCGGTGCTATCATTTTTTCCCAACAGGCAATTTCATCCGCTTGATCCGACAGATAGGTGTCGTAGGATGTCAATAAATCGTCGACAGACGGCCGTGGATGCAGCGAAACCACGCCGCAGCCGCTGCACCGAAAGTATCGCCAAGCCCCCCTCTGGTGCACCAGGAGATGGGGCGGTCTGTCACATAAGATACACGGTGCCGCTATTTCACGGGTTTGTTTCTTTTTCTCGTCAAGTTTCATGAAATATTCGGGTTAGGGTTGCCTCACAAGGGAATTGCCATCCCCTTTCTGCTCAGCCCACATGACTGCGGATTCTGCTGTCCGCTTGAGATTGTCCATAAACAATTCCACCATCTTGTCGTGCTTACGCCGTACCTTGGTCGCCCAGGCCAGTCGTTTGAAAAAGCCCTTGAGGTCAACATAGATGGTGTGGCTGACAAGGGTACCATTGGTTTCCGGATAAAACTCCCAGAGTTCGGTACTGCCGGAAAAAAAGCCATTCTGAAAGATCAATCGAATCGATTGATTTGCAACCACCTGCTCTACCCGGGAGGTCCATTCAAATTCAAAAAGATGCTCTATCCGGGTTTCGACAAGGTTCCCTTCCACGTACGACAACGGCGAAAGATAGGAGACGACAGTTCCGTCAGGACACAGGGATCTCATGCCCTGGGGACTCGTCAGGATCTGAAAAATCCGCTGGCTGTCGGCCTGGATCCAACGAACATGTTGGTTGGCTTCGCCGGAATATGTGGGCACATTCGACGGCAAGACCGTATATTGGGAGGTACATCCCGTCAACAGCAGCAAAAAAGATAGGAATTTTATGATCGTTTTGATGAGAATATTTTTTTTGATTTTAACATCACAACGTTACATGCTATAGAGAAATCCAGCTTAAAGGCGATTGTTAGTATATTCATACCCGACTGTAAAGCTGTTTTTTAGCCATAAAGATTGATAACATATTTGAAAACAAACACTTGACCCCTTGAACCCTTGGATCCTCGGACCCTCTTTTAAAACCAAATAGGGAAAGAAGTGACAACGGTACATCAACTTATATACGAGGGATTCCTTCCATAGGGGCATTATGCGCCAACACATCCTCGACACGCCCGTTTCCTATTACGCCATTTTTGTCCTGGCCCGATTGCTGCCCCTGCAGGTCTGTCGCTGGCTCGGCAGGGTTATTGCGTCGACGGTGTACATCTTCTCGACCCGTGATCGTAAAGGTTTTGCCAACAATCTATCCATCGCCCTGAATAAGCCTGTCGACGATGTCCGCATCCGGCGACTCGTTCGCAGGATGTTCATGAATTACGGTGAATACATGGCGGATTTTTTTTGTCTGCCACAACTACCAGGCCGCAAAGCCCATGCTGTGTTCTCCCATTTAAAAGGAGAGGAAATCATCCAAAATGCCCTCAAACAAGAACGGGGTGTTATCCTACTGTCCGCCCACATCGGCAACTGGGAATTTGGCGGCACCATGATGCGTCTGTCAAAGTACCCTCTCGCAGTGGTGTCTCTGCCGCATAATTCAGCCCCCACCAACGCACTCGTGAACCGCTTTCGGAAAGGCAAGGGTATCTCTGTCATCGAGGTGGATGCATCTCCCTTTTCAGCCATTCCGATATTGAAGCACCTGCGAAAAAATGGTGTAGTGGCCATGATTGGAGATAAAGATTTTTTTGGCAACGGGAAATTGATCCCTTACTTTGGCAAACAGGTCCGTTTTCCCATCGGGCCCGTAACCATTGCCATGGCATCCGGAGCGGCCCTGATACCGGCTTTTGTCCTGAAACAACCTGATGGCAAGTATTTCGGTGTTCTCGAAGATGCCATCCCCCTGACAAATGAAGGCTCGCGTGAACAGGCCATTCAAAAAAATCTTGAAAAAATAGCCGTCATTTTTGAAACCTATATCCAGCGATACCCGGACCAGTGGTATAATCCGGATCCCATAATAAAATCGTAAGGACGATTTTATGAAATTATTTCTGATCGCCCCGAAATGGCCGGACAATAGTCTCTGGGGGCAAATATTTTTTCGATTCCCTTTCCTGTCTCTTACCATGCTGGCAGGCTTGACTGGCGATGACTGGGACGTCATGATTATCGATGAAAACACCCAGCCCATCGATTTCGACATCTTGCCTGACCTTGTGGGTGTTTCGCTCATGACACCTCTGGCCCCTCGGGGCTATGCGATTGCCGATGAGTACCGCAAGCGAAACGTCCCGGTGGTACTGGGGGGTATTCACCCTACGATGATGCCGGACGAAGCCGCAATGCATGCAGATGCGGTTGTCACGGGAGAAGCCGAAGCCACCTGGACTGAAGTGCTCGCAGACACCAAGGCCGGAACGCTCAAGTCACGCTACGACGCAGACGGGTTCCAGCCCCTGGCAGGCATGCAAATACCTCGCAGGGATCTCCTGAATAAAAAAAGATATTTTTTCATCAATACCGTCCAGACAACACGTGGCTGTCCTTTTGACTGTGAGTTCTGTTCGGTTACCGCTTTTTACGGACGCACTTACAGAACGCGCCCGGTTCAGGAAGTCATCAGCGAAATAGAAAAGATGGACGGTAGCCATCTGTTTTTTGTGGACGACAATATTGTCGGAAAACCAGACTTTGCAAAGAAATTATTTCAAGCGTTGAAACCGCTGAAAAAAAAGTGGTTCAGTCAGGCATCCCTGAGTATCGTCAAAGATCAATCTCTTTTGAATCTGGCCAGGGAAAGCGGCTGCGGCGGTCTGTTTGTAGGGTTTGAATCCCTGTCCCAGGAAACCTTGAAATCATACGGGAAGTCAGTCAATCGGGCCGGAGAATACCGGGATGCCATAAATCGTCTCCATGACCATGGCATCGGCATCCAGGGATCCTTTATCTTTGGTGCTGACCAGGACGACACTTCTGTCTTTTCAGATGTCCTGCGGTTTGTGGAAAAGACCCATATCGAAGCAGCTATTTTCTCTGTGCTGACACCATTTCCGGGGACCGACATTTTTACGGACTTCAAACGAAACCACAGGCTCCTTCATATGAACTGGGAGCGTTATGATATGAATCATGTCGTCTTTAAACCCAATAAAATGACGCCCGAACAATTGCAGAATGGACTCAACTGGGCTTATCAAAAGCTGTATGGCTACCCTTCCATTGTCAAGCGGCTCTTCCCTTTTAAAAGAGGGCCAATTTTTTTCGGTGTCCAGAACATTGGTTTCAGACAGGCATGGAGAAAGACGCAAGGTTTGAAGGATTCAAAAGTTTATTGAGTTTTTTGGGTTTTTTGAGTTCATTGAGTTGATGGAATGGGGCGCGTTAACGGTTATCGATTCGTCATGTCGGCTATATACCGAATTCTATAGACAACCCGACAAACCCAACGAACACAATGAACATAGTAACCAGATATATAGGGTTCGAGCTTTCAAGGGGAAAACATTGTCATTAGCTTGGCATCTTTATAGACCGTTTTAAGTTTTAAGTGTTAGGTAAGCCCTAAGCCATGGGCTACTAAAAATGACGCGCGCAGCGCTAATGTCGCCCGAAGGGCTAATGACACCCGCAGGGTAAGTGACTATCAATGATGCACGCAGTGCAAATGACAACAGCTTTCAGACATCCAAGCATCTAAAGTTAGGTTGAATACATTATGAAAAAAACCTTCATCGTCTTGACACTGCTTCTGCTTTACCCGGCAATGCCGGCGTTTTCGTCAGAAACGCAAAAACCCGCCACCTGGGCCGTGGATGATGTGCTGCTGCATCTCAAAGAACGGCAGGGGACACTTGCAACCTTTATTGCCGAATTCAAGCAGATTCAGAAAAACAGTCTATTTGACCAACCCCAGGTGTCGGAAGGAACATTGTTTTTTGACCACAACGGCAAGCTCCTGATGAAAATGACGGTACCGGAGGTCTATCTTGTTTTCATTACAGACCAGAAGATGATCATGGGCGTTCCGGGGTCGTCCTCCTACCGGCAAAAAGATCTGCCGGGACGAAACACTTTTTTCAAACGGGTAATGGGGATCGGTCAGTCCATCGATCAGTTGAAAAATCAATACGACATCCAGATGGCCACCACTCCTTGCAAAGAAACCTGTGAACTCCGACTGACGCCGCTAAAAAAAAGCCGGCGAACACCATTTGTAAGCATTCAGGCCACCATCAATACACTGCAATGGCTACCGGAAACAATCCAGCTGGAAGAAACCGAAGACGACCTTACCACATTCCATTTGCAGTTCACGTCCATCAATCAACCGTTGCCTGACCGTATTTTCGACATCCCCTTGCCGGACAAAAAAGCCCATCGCCCTGAAGGTTACCATGACAGCAAATAGCGTTGGATTCGTATATCCCGGCCAGGGAGCGCAACAGGTCGGCATGGGCGCTGATCTCTGCGACGCTTACCCCTTTGCCGGGAAGCGTTTCCAAGAGGCGGATAATTTCCTGGGATATTCCCTCCAAAAACTCTGTTTTGAGGGTCCCCAGGAAACACTGGCCCAAGACCTGAATGCCCAGTTGGGTATCTACACCATCAGCGCCATTGTTACCGACCTCCTCAAAACGCAACACATTGTGCCGGATCTCTGCACAGGATACAGCTCCGGATTTTATGCGGCAGCGTATGCTGCCGGCTGTTTCGATTTTCTGACCGGTCTGTCTATTGTACAAAAAGCCGGGAAAATTCTTCTGAGGGAAGGGCAGGCCTGCGACGGCGGAATGGCCGTCATTTTTGGTCTGCCTCATGAGCAGATCCTTGCCATTTCCCGAAAAGTGAGGTCCGTCGACATTGCCATCCATAATACGCCTCGCCAGTTTGTCATTTCCGGTTTGAAGCCTGGAATTGAAGCCGTCATGACGGAAGCCATGCGTGAAGGAGCTCTTGATACAGATTGGCTTCCGGTCGCCACGGCGTATCACTCGCGTTTTATGGCAGCCGCCGGGAAATTGTTACGGAAAGAAATTGACAAAGATATCATTTTCTCTCCTCAAATCCCCCTCTATTCTTACACCACCACCCAGCAGATTATGGACAGGGATGACCTGTTAAACATGATGGCCATGCAGTTGAGTCATCCGGTTTTATGGGTTGATTTGATTCGAAAACTGAGACATAATTACGTCCATACGTTGGTTGAAATAGGCCCCGGAACCATGCTTTCCCGCAGCATCCGGTGGATAGACCGGCACATTGACATGCTGGAAACAGCTTCGGTCAACAGGATTCAGGACGTTGTTCGAAAGCTGAAATTTTGAGTTTATTGGGTTTAATAGGTTATTTGAGTTTATTGGGTTGCTCAGAGCAACCGGTATAATAGTGCCGTTAAGTGTCAGCCGACAACACGCTCCTGATTGACAGCTCAAGAAACTCAACGAACACAATAAACTCAAATAACCTATGAACCCAACAACACCGTGGGTAGGGTCCGCGTAAGATGCCTGTAGGATTGGCTATATTTATATGAGCTTTGGTTGTATGAGCCGGGAAGAACTCGACAAATTGTCTTTGATTCAACAGATACTGCCCCACAGACCACCATTTCTCTTTGTGGACAAAATCCTTGAATTAAACGCCGGGACTTCTATCGTCACGGAAAGGTATGTTTCGTCCCAGGAAGTCTTTTTCAGGGGTCACTTTCCCGGCAATCCGGTGATGCCAGGTGTCCTGATTATTGAGGCTCTTGCCCAGACAAGCGGTCTGTTGATGGGCCTCACTCTCAGAGAAAAAAAATCCTCCGTACAAAATTCCCCGACTGGTTTTGTTCTGACAACGATTGACATGAAATTCCTGATTCCGGTAACACCCGGATCCACCCTGAGGATGACATCGACACTCAAGAAGAAATTTGGAAATCTTTATCGCTTCAGCGTGACGGGAACAGTGTCCGAGAAGATTATCACCAAAGGAATCCTGTCTCTCGCTAGAGCTACTTGATCAATCCAGAGAATCAGTGCTATAATAAAA
>JAOZSO010000428.1:0-3478 GCA_029939655.1 Desulfobacterales bacterium | reverse complement strand
CAGGTACCCAACCAGCCCAAGGGGGTTGTGGACCTCTACGATTGCTCCGATGACTGGATTCCGGTTTATGACAAATCCGATCTGGGTGGTTTTTATATGGCCATTGGAACCAGTGGCAACCAGTATAAGAATGCTCCGGTGGTGGGAGCCATGATGGCGGACCTCATCGACGCTTGTGAAAAAGGTCTGAATCACGACAAAGAACCGTTTCAATTTAGCATGAAATATACCGGTCGCAATTTAGACGTCGGCTTTTTCTCGCGTAAACGAGAAATCAATTATAACTCCAGTTTTTCCGTCAATGGTTAGACCGATGAAGATATACGTGTGTGTCAAACACGTCCCAGATTCAGCCGCCACCATCACCGTCAAGGACAAAGCTGAGATCGAAGAAGGGATCACCTTTCTCATGAATCCCTATGATGAACACGCCGTAACCGAAGCGCGTCGATTGAAGGAACGCTTTCTCGAATCGGAGGTGATCGTCGTCTGTTTTTCCAGACCCGAGGCCGAAGGCACCCTGAGATCGGCCCTGGCCATGGGAGGCGACCGTGGCATCCTGGTAACCACCGGTCATCGCCATGACCCGATCATGACCGCCAGGGCCTTGAAGACGGCCATCGCCCAGGACGGTCAGCCCGACCTCATCCTCACAGGAAGAGAATCCATTGACAGTGAGGGAATGCAGACCATGTTTCGCCTGGCACATCTTTTTAACATGCCGGCAGCAACCAATGTGGTTAAAATTGAGATAACGGGGAATAATGCCCTGGCAACTTGTGAAAAAGAGGCTGGTGCCCGGGAAATACTGAAACTGGGAATGCCTTGCGTGCTGGCTGCAGGCAAAGGTCTCAACATCCCCAGGTACCCGACCTTTCCGGATATAGTCAAAGCACGCAAAAAGGAAATCAATATAATTGATGTCGAAAAACTCGACATACCGGAACCAACGAGTCGCGTAGAACGGGTGCACCTTACACCGGTAGTGGAGAAACGTATTCCCAAAGAAATAACCGGCACGACAACATCGATTGCAGAACAGATCGTCACCATTCTGAAAGATGAAGCACGGGTAATATGAAGAAGGGTTCGAGGGTGATATAAGGGTGGTACGAGGGTTGGAGGGTGGCTAATAGCTATTAGCGGAAGGCGCCTAACAGCCTACAGTCTAAACGGCTAAAAGACTAATAAGGGTCCGAGGGTTCAAATGACACTGATCACGGAGGTTGATGGGTGTTCGGTTTGAAGCAGGGCAACTGTTTGAGCGTTTTAGGCACCGTTTGGATAAGCGTAAAAGGCAATAAAAGCATGAAAAAAATCGGCATCCTCATCGAGCTTAAAGATGGTGTCTTGAAACCAGCGAATCTTAGCATGATCACTGCCGCCGTGAAGGAAGGGCATGAGCTCTTCACTATCCTGATGGAGCCAGCGACATCAGAAATTCAGCAGCAGCTATCCCGTTATGGGGTAGATCATGTCGTGAAAGTTCTCATGAACCGACCAAACTGGAATCCTGCACGCTGGGCTCAGGCTGTTGTTACCGTCCTGAAAACCCTGGACATCCATACACTCATGGGGATAACCTCGGCCCAGGGAAAAGATCTCCTACCGCGAATTGCCGTTATCCTGGACGCGCCTCTGGTGATGGACTGCGTCCATGTGGATATGGACCGGCAGATTGCAAAAACATCTCAATATTCCGGCAAAACCATGGCCACTTTTCATTTGACCGGGGAAACTGTCCTATATGGCATGCGACCCAATGCCATCGCCGCTGTTGTTCACCCAACAGCACCTCATGTCACTGAACAGGTCATAGATATCCCGGAAAATGTGGGTTTGCGTGTCCTGGAAGTGGTTCCGGGTGAACCGGGGACTCAAAATCTGTCGGAAGCCGATGTCATTGTTTCCGGTGGGCGCGGCATGGGAAATGGAGAGAATTTCAACCTTCTCTTCGATTGTGCCAAGTCTGTTGGAGGGGCAGCCGTTGGTGCCTCACGGGTAGCGGTTGACGAGGGCTGGGTGCCCTATGCCATGCAGGTGGGCCAGACCGGCACCAAGGTCAACCCCAAGGTATACATCGCCTGCGGTATATCCGGCTCTGTCCAGCATCTGGCCGGGATGAAAACGTCCGGCCTGATCATTGCCATCAACACCCATGCAGAAGCCGCCATCTTGGCCCACTGCGACTATTATGTCATCGGTGACCTGTTTGATATCCTTCCTGCCCTGGCTCAGGAACTCGAAAGAAAAAGGAACTGATTACAGGAAGTAATCTCCTTGGAGTTGCTGTTACACACAGGTCAAGAGTAACCTAATTTTCTAAACTGATTTATGCCCACATGAATATAGGGCAGACGACCTGTTTTATTTTTTGAGTAGATACCCACGGGCTCACACCCGGGGTCTTCTGCTAAAATTGGATAAGTTTCCTTACTATTAGAAATAATAATACAAAAAAACACTCGCAACTCATCTTTCGGTTAAACAACTTGTCCACTGTTTTGTAACTCTTTAGAATGAAGGACCTGCTGAGGAATTGGTTTTACTTTCTTCCATTCCTTTGAATGTGTTTCTGCCTGCCATAAATCATAATTTTTCTGCAAATTGAGCCAAAATGCAGGAGTGGTGTCGAAAGCGCGGGACAAGCGTAAAGCCATATCGGGTGTTATAGACCCTCTTTCATTTATTATTTTAGAAAGGGTTTTTCGCGAAACTCCGAGAGTTTCTGCCATATCTTTGATAGTAGCGGATAACAGTAATAAGTAGTCTTCTTTTAGTATATTGCCAGGATGAGTAGGACATCTTATCATTTTTCGCATTATTCTGTCTCCTAATGATAGTCATCATAATCGATAATATAGGCGTCACCATCAATAAACTTAAAGAATAAACGCCAATTGCCGGATACTTTAACTGAATGAAGGCCTTTTTTATCACCACTCAGTTGGTGAAGAAAAGAACCTGGGTAATTCATATCTTTTATTTCCGTTGCCGCATTAAGCCGATCAAGAATTCGTTCAAGTCTTTTGGCATGATCCGGTCGAATACCCTTCTTGCTGCCTGTATAAAAATAGTTTTCTAAACCTTTATGCTTGAAAGTCTTTATCATATGGCGAATTGTAACCCATAGGGTTACAATTGTAAACTTTAAAATAAAATTTCTGATGTAGGAACTTCCGGAGGTATGCTGGCATGCCGGCTTTCAGATTTACGAATTCAGTCATCGCATATTGGCCGGTGCAGCGATATTTAGATTCCACACTGATTATGTCAACTCACTGAAATCACATTTAATTTATACTCTGTTACATAATCACAACCTCAAGGGAACCGCCAAGGATGATGTAATCACCTATATTTCGACAGAGTTCGAATTATGAAGATTTCATTCGGTAGTCAGCGCTGGTGATACTATGAATAAGCAACTTTTACTCGAAGCTAGGACCGATGCAGATACCCTATAATGTTATCGGTA
>JAOZSO010000047.1:12049-13060 GCA_029939655.1 Desulfobacterales bacterium | reverse complement strand
AGGTATTAATTATTCATTTAGGAAAGGAGAGTCATTATGACAGCAACGCTGATCAAAGGGACAGAGATTCGCGAAGAAATTCTGGAAGAGATTACAGCAGAGGTAGCTGAAATAAAAGAAAAACACGGTATTGTTCCAGGCCTTGTCACCATCCTTGTCGGCCAGAGCCCCGCATCCATATCTTATGTCACGCTGAAGATTAAAACAGCACACAGAGTCGGGTTCAAGGAGATTCAGGACAACCAGTCGGTTGATATCTCAGAAGAGGACCTGTTGGCCTTGATCGACAAGTATAACCGTGACGACGCCATCAACGGTATTCTCGTTCAATTGCCGCTTCCCAAGCAGATCAATGAAAAAAAAGTACTCAATGCCATCGATCCGGACAAGGATGTGGACGGATTCCACCCTGTCAATGTCGGTCGCTTAATGATTGGCGGCGATGAGGTTAAATTTCCCCCCTGCACACCCTCCGGTATTCAAGAGATGATTGTAAGGGCCGGCGTTGAGACCAGTGGCGCGGAAGTGGTGGTTGTGGGCCGATCCAATATCGTTGGTAAACCCATTGCCAATATGATGGTTCAAAAGGGACCGGGTGCCAACGCCACCGTTACGGTGGTGCATACCCGTACCAAGGATCTTGCCGCACATTGTCTCCGCGCGGATATTCTTATCGTTGCTGCCGGAGTTCCCGGCTTGGTCAAACCGGAGTGGATCAAACCCGGTGCCTGCGTTATCGATGTCGGTGTGAACCGTGTCGGCGAAAAACCTAGTGTTAAGAATCCCGGTAAAATGGTCGCCATTTTAAAGGGCGATGTCGATTTTGATGAAGCCAAGGAAATTGCCGGTTATATTACGCCGGTTCCAGGGGGTGTTGGCCCCATGACCATTACCATGCTCATGCTGAATACGCTGAAAGCACTCAAATTTAAACTCGGTATTGCCTAATCTGAACATTTTCCATGAAGCACCTTCCAACTTAGGGTTCGCGCAGAAAATGTGAAGTTATTT
>JAOZSO010000047.1:0-12039 GCA_029939655.1 Desulfobacterales bacterium | reverse complement strand
GCGAGAGATTGGTGCAGATCGAGATAAAAATTGTTCAGTTCAGGTTGAAGGATGATCCTGGTTTTGTCATGTTCGGATTAGAAGGCAGCCCATACTTGACACGCTGTTTCAGTCGTGGTAAAAATAGCGGTTAACGGGCTCAATTTCTGTTTCCAATTGGGTAATTCCAGGGCGCATGGTCATGAAGAAAATATCTTTTTTTATTTTAAGCAACACCGGCTCACGGGCCAGTCAGATTTCGGTTCCTGTTAGTCTGATTTATTTTTCCGTTGCCGTGGGTTTTATCGCTCTGACGGCCCTGGGTTATTTAGCCTACGATTATCATCAACTCAGAACAGTCGGTTTTGTCAATCAAGTCTATCAAAGCCAGATTGGTGATCAAAAGGATATCATCGCCGGTCAACATGCCCAAATTCAGGCCTTTACTTTCGAAATCAACAAGCTGAAATCAAAGCTGGTGACCCTCAATAATTTTGAGAAAAAGATCCGGGTGATCGCCAATCTTGACCAGGAGAACGAACAGGAGAGTCTGTTTGGGGTTGGCGGCTCTATACCCGGTGACCTGGCAACCAATGTTGACTTGGCAAAAAGACAGACCGGTCTGCTCAAAGAGATGCATGAACAGGTGGACAATCTGGATCTTGCGACTTCCAATCAAAAGACCGGTTTTTCATCCCTCCTGAAGGCACTTGAAGGCCAGAGAAATCTCCTGGCGTGTACCCCCGCCATTCGACCTGTCAAGGGATGGATGACGTCTCGATTCGGATACCGAAATTCACCTTTTACGGGCCGGAGGGAACTTCACAAAGGGCTTGATATCGCCAATAGAGAAGGCACTCAGATAATAGCACCTGCCGATGGGGTTGTAAAATTTACCGGCAGAAGAGGCCTTTTGGGCAAAGCACTCGTTATCGATCACGGCCATGGTATGGTAACCCGTTACGGTCATCTCAAAGCGATTTTAAAAAAGCGGGGTGAGCCGGTCAAGAGGGGAGATATCATTGCAGAAATGGGCGACACCGGACGAAGTACCGGCCCGCACCTTCACTATGAGGTTCATCTCAACGGTGTTCCCGTCAATCCAGCCAAGTATATCCTAAACTAGTCATGGCATCGCTGACTTGTTGCCATTGATTCCAGACGGCTTCTTTTTCAAAACAAATCCTTTGAAATTATATCTAAATCCCACATTCTTAAAATATGAAACGCTCATCTTAGGAATTAATTAATGCGAAACGTGGGTTTTACCATTGCCTTGGTGATCTATCTGTATTAACTTATTTAGGTTTATGACAACCCTTATATATAAGCGACAACGTCGCGTTTTAAAAAAATCGCCAAGCGAATTTATTCTCGGAGGTGACATTTTCACATGGTTATGAATTTTTTAACAAAAATATTTGGCAGTAAAAATGAACGAGAGTTGAAGAAGATTCAACCCATTGTTGATCAAATCAACAGCCTTGAGCCGACTGTTCAGGCTATGGACGATGTGCAGCTTGCAAAGCAGACCCTTCGATTCAAGGAGCGTCTGGTAAATGGCGAATCCCTGGATGACATTCTGCCCGAAGCGTTTGCTACGGCTCGTGAAGCATCTGTGCGCGCATTGGGGATGCGTCATTTCGACGTTCAGCTCATCGGCGGGGTAGTGCTCCACAATGGATGCATTGCTGAGATGAAAACCGGTGAGGGGAAAACACTTGTGGCCACGCTGGCGGCCTATTTGAATGCTTTGACGGGAAAAGGCGTCCACATTATTACGGTCAATGACTATCTGGCAACACGCGATACGGAGTGGATGGGAAAGCTCTATCATTTTCTCGGCTTGTCCGTCGGCACAATCGTTCATGGTATCGATGACAACGAGCGTAAAACTGCCTATGGCTCAGACATTACCTATGGAACAAACAACGAGTTCGGGTTCGATTACCTCCGGGACAACATGAAGTTTGACCGCAAATCTCTGGTGCAACCCGGGTTGAATTATGTCATTGTCGATGAAGTGGACAGCATCCTGATCGATGAGGCGCGAACCCCATTGATTATTTCCGGTCCTGCCGAAAAATCGACCCACCTCTACTACCAGGTTAACAACATTATTCCCAAGTTGAAGCGTGAACGGGATTTCACCATTGACGAGAAAGCACGAGCCGCTGTTCTCACAGAAGAGGGTGTTGCTAATGCAGAGGGTATCCTGAAGGTCGACAATCTGTATGATCCCAAGCACATCGAACTTCTGCATCATATCAATCAGGCCGTTAAAGCCCACGCCCTGTTCAAAAGGGATGTAGACTATATCGTTAAAAACGGTGAGGTCATCATTGTGGATGAGTTTACCGGCCGTTTGATGCCGGGAAGGCGCTATAGTGAAGGTCTGCACCAGGCGCTTGAAGCTAAAGAGAATGTTAAAATCGAAAATGAGAATCAGACACTGGCAACCGTCACATTTCAGAATTATTTTAGAATGTACAATAAACTTGCCGGCATGACCGGTACCGCAGACACAGAGGCGGCTGAATTCAAAAAGATCTATCAACTCGACGTCTCAGTCATCCCAACCAACCAGGACATGATCCGTAAAGATTTTTCAGATGTCATCTACAAAACACGCAGGGAAAAATATGAAGCGGTCATGGATGAAATCGTGGAACTCAACCAAAGAGGCCAGCCGGTCCTGGTGGGGACCATATCCATCGATGTTTCCGAAGGGCTGAGCAAAAAGTTGAAAAAAAGAGGTATCCAGCATGAAGTTCTGAATGCCAAGAACCATGAGAAAGAGGCCGAGATCATTTCCATGGCCGGCCAAAAAGGGGCCGTCACGATATCCACCAACATGGCGGGTCGTGGTACGGATATCGTACTGGGTGAAGGTGTGACCGATCTGGGAGGGCTCCATATATTAGGAACCGAGCGTCATGAGAGTCGTCGAATCGATAATCAGCTGAGGGGGCGATCAGGTCGCCAGGGGGACCCCGGGTCCTCACGGTTTTATCTATCCCTGGAAGACGATCTTTTGCGCATATTCGGCGGTGAAAGAATCACCGGAATCATGGAAAAGCTAGGCATGGAGGAGGGTGAGCCCATTGAGCATGGCCTGATCAGCCGAGCTATCGAGAATGCACAGGCCAAGGTTGAAGGTCACAACTTTGATATTCGTAAACACCTGCTTGAGTATGACGATGTCATGAACCAACAGCGGGAAGTTATTTACAGGCAGCGGCGTGAAGCGCTGGATGGGAAAAACCTGAAGGAAACCGTTCAGGACATCATATTTGACAAGGCTTCCGAGATCGCTGAATTATTTGCAGATGAAAAAACTTTGCCCGAAGAATGGGATTTCAAAGGGATCGATGATGCGGTTTTCAAGCAGTTCAATTTGAAAATCGGTAAACCTGATGAAGATACACTCAATGGTTTGAACAGCGAGGGGCTTGCTCAGTTGATTTACGATGATGCCATTGCGGCTTTCCACGAGAAAGAAACCCTTATCGGTCCGGATGAATTCAGAAACCTGGAACGCTATATTTTGCTGCAGACGGTAGACCAGTTATGGAAGGACCACCTGCTCAGCATGGATCACCTGAAAGAAGGGATAGGACTCAGAGGATATGCGCAGCAAAATCCCTTGATTATCTATAAAAAAGAGGGGTTTGAGATGTTCCAGGAGATGATATCGAGGGTTCAGGAGGAGACGCTTTCGATTCTATACCGAATTCAGCTGGCAGAACCCGAGGACCTAAAGGAGATGCACAAGCCTGAGGAGCCACCAATGGTGTTTTCCGGTGGTGACACGGCAGCAACTAAAAGAAAACCGGCGACGCGATCCGCCAAGAAAGTTGGTCGTAATGCGCCATGCCCCTGCGGCAGCGGGAAAAAGTACAAAAAGTGCTGCGGACAATGAAGAATGCCAACCGAATATAAAAAAATAGACAATACCGAATCAAAATCTTTCACCCTCGGTGTCATATCCGATACACACGGCCTGTTACGCCCGGAAGTGATTAAATCCTTCAAAGGTGTGGATCTCATTCTCCACGCAGGTGATGTCGGGGATCCTGAAGTGATCGATCACCTGGAAATTGTTGCGCCGGTGGTGGTGGTCAGAGGTAACATGGATTACGGGAACTGGGCAGATCGACTTCCCGTTTCAAAATCCCTTGTCATCGGTAAGACCAAGCTGTTTTTAATTCATGATATTGAATGGATCGATCGTCAAATGGCGTTACAAGACTATCAGGCGATTATCACCGGTCATACGCACCGTCCTCTTATCGATGAGCAGGACAATGTTCTATTTCTAAATCCCGGCAGTGCAGGGCAGCAAAGACAAGGGCATCCCGTGTCGATTGGAAAGCTTGTCCTTTACAATGGCCGGCTGGATGCCCAACTTATCCAACTGAAAGTCTGAGTTGGATGCCCCTTTACAAACCAGTGTCTTGATGATTATAATAAGTTATTCAGTATCGAAAACTTGGTCTTTTGGGCCAGGTCAGAGGTAATTGGCTATGCCGAATTCTCGGATTTAGAATTTATTACAGCCGACCATGTAAAATGAACATGTCCAAAACCGATATTGCAACAGATAAGCAAACCAGGACGCATAAACGCGTCCAGGAGCCGCCATTCTACCGGGTGCTGATCCATAATGACGATTATACCACCATGGAGTTCGTCATCGAGATCCTGATGGTTGTATTCAATCGGTCCATGGAAGATGCGACACGCATCATGCTGAATGTCCACAGAAACGGTATCGGAATTTGCGGGACCTATCCTTATCAGATAGCGGAAACCAAAGTGGGGATTGTAGAAGTGCTCGCAAGAACGAGCGACTTCCCGTTAAAATGCTCTATGGAGAAAGCATAAAAATGATCAGTAAAGAACTCAGTGAAACATTGGGATTCGCTGTCAAAGAAGCCAAAAAAAGACGGCATGAATATGTGTGCGTGGAACATGTGCTCTACGCTATCCTGCATGATGACAGTGGTGTCGACATCATTGAAAACTGTGGTGGAAATGTAGACAACCTCAAGGCACTGCTTGAAAAATTCTTTTCAGAGCAGATTGAGTGCATTCCGGAAGGATCGGAGTATGTTCTGCAGCAGACCATCGGTTTTCAGCGGGTTATCCAGCGGGCCGTCAACCACGCCCGCTCGGCTGAAAAGCAGGAAGTGGCTGTGGGGGATATCCTGGCATCCATTTTCCAGGAAAAGAATTCCCATGCCGATAATTTTTTAAAATCGGAGGGTGTCACGCGTTTCGATATCTTGAATTACATTTCGCACGACATCCACAGCGAATTTGTAAAGCCTGGAGACAGCGGGCTTTCCAGACCGGACCAGAGAGAGAAGAAAAAGAAATCGGATCCATTGGCGCTTTTTACCATCGATCTTATGGAAAGAGCCGCCCAGGGGAAACTGGATCCGCTCATCGGCAGGCAGCTTGAATTGGAACGGACCATGCAGGTTCTCTGCAGACGACGAAAGAACAACCCGGTTTTCGTTGGTGATCCCGGAGTCGGAAAGACTGCTATGGCAGAGGGTCTGGTACAGCGGATAGCGGAGGGGGATGTCCCGGACATCCTGAAAGATATCCGTATTTATGCCCTTGATCTGGGAGCTCTCCTTGCTGGAACGAAGTTCCGGGGTGATTTCGAGCAGCGGCTTAAAGGGGTCATTTCAAAACTCATCAGTATCCCGAATTCGATCCTCTTTATCGATGAAATCCATACCATTGTAGGAGCAGGTGCCACGAGTTCCGGTTCGATGGATGCTTCCAATATTCTGAAGCCGGTACTCGGCTCCGGTGACTTGCGCTGTATTGGTTCAACGACCTATGAGGAATACAAAAATCATTTCGATAAAGATCGAGCATTTTCCAGGCGTTTTGAAAAAATCGAAATTGCGGAACCACCCGTGGATGAAACAGTGAAAATCCTGAAGGGCCTGCGCTCGAGGTATGAAGCGCATCACAATATCCGTTACAGCGACACGGCATTGAAGGCGGCGGCAGAACTGGCTGCCAAGCACCTGAATGATCGATATCTCCCTGACAAGGCCATTGATGTCATGGACGAGGCAGGCGCATTTGTCAGGCTTTTGGGATCCACCCGACGAAAGAGAATCAATCCGTCGGACATCGAAAAAATCGTTGCAAAAATGGCCCGAATTCCCACCAGAAGCGTTTCGACAAATGACCGGACCAATCTTTCGACACTCGAAAGTCGTCTCAAAGAATATGTTTACGGCCAGGACGAAGCCATTGCTTCTCTGGTAACTTCCATAAAGCGGTCCAGGGCTGGGCTGGGTTTCCCCGGTCATCCTATAGGTTCCTTTCTGTTTACAGGGCCTACGGGTGTCGGAAAGACAGAGGTCGCCATCCAGATAGCGAAAAATCTGGGTATCGAGTTCATGCGGTTTGATATGAGCGAGTACATGGAGAAACATGCCATCGCCCGGCTGATTGGAGCGCCGCCGGGTTATATCGGATTCGATCAGGGTGGACTTTTGACGGACGGTATTCGCAAGCATCCGTACTGTGTCCTTCTGCTCGATGAAATTGAAAAAGCCCACCAGGATCTGTTCAGCATATTGCTGCAGGTGATGGATCATGCAACCTTGACGGACAACAACGGGAAAAAGGCCGATTTCCGCAATGTCATCATGATCATGACGTCCAATGCCGGAACTCGTGAAATGAGCGCCCAGACTATCGGCTTCGGGGACCCCAAATCCGATACGGCATTCAAAGGGAAAAAGGCCATCGAAAAAATATTCAACCCGGAATTCAGAAATCGGCTCGATACCATCATTACGTTTAATTCACTGTCGACGGATATCATGGGGCTGATTGTGGATAAGTTTGTCAAGGAATTGAATGACCAGTTGATTCCCCGAAAAGTAAGGATTGAGATTTCACCGGAGGCAAGGGACTGGATGGCCCAAAAGGGTCATGACCCCCGGTATGGTGCCAGACCCCTGACAAGATTGATGCAGACCGAGATCAAGGACGTGCTGTCCGATGAAATTCTTTTCGGAAAACTGGAAAAGGGCGGTCTTGTTCTCATTGAAAGGGACGGCGATAAACTTTCTTTTCAAATGACAACGCGACAAACGGTCATTGCTGCGGCAACGACTTAATAGCTCAATTTTCGGGGTTGAGCGAACACGAAATGAATAATCCCCTGGCGCTTTGTGAACTCGCCGCAAGGACTCCTAACATCAGCGCTGGCCATATGGTTAAGCAGGCATGGCTTCAAAATGACCGGGTTTTCATATTGGATTTTCATTGTCATGCGCTGATGTAAGGATCCCTAAGCGCCTCAAACAGCACAAATCGCCATTGGATCACCCATTTCGCTCTCTCTATGGTGAAAGCCGAAAGTTGAGTTAATAGACTGTTAGACTGTAGGCCGTTGAACGCCTAACAGCCTACAGCCTGACCACCTACAGCCTAAGTAGTTTCGAGTTATGCCTGTTTATCTCTTGTCGGAAGCGCTCAAATTCCCCCATCCTCATTATGCATCGCAGGAAGGGCTGCTGGCTGTGGGCGGAGACCTGAGCCTGGGGCGCCTGCTATCGGCATATCGTCATGGTATTTTCCCGTGGTTTTCGGAAGGCGAACCTATCCTGTGGTGGTCGCCGGACCCGCGCCTGGTTTTGTTCCTCAATGAATTCAAGGTATCCAAAAGTCTGAAAAAAGTTATCAGCCGATCCCTGTTCGATATAACCATTGACCGGGCGTTCCGCCGGGTGATTACCGAATGTGCCGAGACCCGGATGAAACAGAAAGAACCCACTTGGATCGTGGGGGATATGATCGATGCTTATTGCCGGTTGCATGAATCCGGTTTTGCCCATTCGGTGGAAGCCTGGCAGGATGGTGCGTTGGTCGGCGGCCTGTACGGTGTTTCCCTGGGTAAATGTTTTTTTGGTGAGTCCATGTTTACCGCAGTCAGCAATGCATCCAAGGTTGCGTTTGCCCGGCTGGTGGACTTTTTGAAGTCTCACGCATTCCATATGATTGATTGCCAGGTCACCACCAGGCACTTGATCAGTATGGGTGCAAGAGAGATTCCAAGAGATCGGTTTCTCACACTGCTGCAGGTATCATTAAAAGAACCGGACATGAAGGGGAAGTGGCAATACCGATAGGCATTCCACTCTAAACTTATGTTTATTTCAAAAGCGAATTGCATCTTAAATTTATATGGCATAGACTTTGCTGAAGACATGACTTTCAATGACGAAGGTTTCAAATGCTTATTATATTAACGATTCTCTCTTTCAAGGATGCTATGAAAAATGAATATGAAAAAGATAACATCGCTGACTTCTTTAATTTCGTTTCTGGTACTGCTTCTAAATAGCGTTGTCCTTTATATCGTTCCTCACGGGCGCGTTGCCAATTGGGCTGATTGGCGTTTATGGGGATTATCCAAAACCGATTGGGGAAACCCGTGGAAACAAAGGTTGCTTTAGAAAAATCACAAAAAATGCCGGTTGAACCAGCGTCGGGTACCAGCAGAAAAACGGTTGAGGATATTTGTAAGACATATGGTTTGGATATCGACACGGTCATGGCGGGATTTGTCGCCCATAAAATCCGGGCGTCTGCAGACATGACTCTCAGAACGATCGCGGAACAAAACAATATTGGCACCGAAGAAATCTATGCCGTTATCTTAAAAACTTCTCCGGCTCCTGGTACCGCGACCGTCACCCCGGGCGAAAATAAAGCACAACCAAATAACAGGGCCCCTTCGGGACTGGGCAGAATGACCCTGGACGACGTCTGCCGGACCTATAACATCAATCTGAATGCGGCCCTGGAAAGGCTCGCCGGAAAAGGTATCACCGCGCTGTCTGGTGATAAAATGAGTCAGATATCAGACAAATACGACATAACACGGAGAGAGCTTTATGAAATAATGAAGTAAAAGTGCAAAAGGACCTCAATCAAGATCTCGGCACATCTCTTCGGGAAAAATCGCTCAGCTGAGGTTTAACCTGATAGCAGTAATTTTTTATGGTCTGTGTATACCGGTTTATCTCTTGTCAGAAGCACTCGATTTTCCTCATCCCCAATATACGGATACTATTTACATATTTGTTTTATTACTATATTTATCAGGGGATAGTCTCACGTGGCTGGCAGACCAACCGCTGTAGCGGTCATACAACTGATGTGCCGAACTTAGATTGACCATGAAAAGGAACCCCTTTTCGGGGCATATGCTGCTTTTCTTTTTGCAGGGCAAATTGGAATACCAAAGAGAGGATCACTTGTGGACCGAATGACGAAGTTTAAGGAGGCGGTAAAGACTGGATTGGCCCTGATGCTGGTCTATGGCATCGCCCTGAAGATGAACTGGATGAACCCCTACTGGGCGGGAATTTCCGTGGCCGTGATTTCCCTGACCACGGCAGGTGAGTCGATTAACAAGGGCATGCTTCGATTGGCGGGGACGATTCCCGGCTGCCTCAGTGCGTTCGTTATTCTCTCTCTGGCCCCGCAGAGCCGCTGGCTGTGCATGCTGCTCGCTTGTGCGTGGATTTTCTTCACCACCTACATGATGCTTGTGGACAAGCAACGCGGCTATTTCTGGACCATGGCCGGTATTGTGAGCCTGATCATCCTTGTTATTGGCCCGAGCTCGTCGGAGAGCCTGTTCGTGCACGCCGTGTTCCGCACCGTGGAGACATGCATGGGCGTCGTGGTCTACATGCTGGTCAGCGTGTTCCTCTGGCCGCGCACCAATCTGGGGGCCATCAGGAAGACCGGCGGCATGCTGGCCGCCTCTCAGGCCACACTCGTCCAAGCCGGCCGGGAGATCATGACCGACGGCAGGACCGATGTCGGACCGAGTGAACTCCTTGGGCAGGAAATCCGACTTCTCACCCGGTTTGCCCAGGTACTCCAGGCCGAGGGCTCCGAGAGCTATGCAATCCATGAAATGCGTCACCAATGGGACCGGCTCCACGGCTTGTTTGCGGCGGCGATGGAAAGCATCGATCGCTGGAAGATCGGTCTCGATGATCTTGCCGGGATCGATGTGAAGGCGGTGCTACCTGACCTGCCGGCCTACTTCGACGAACTCGGCCTGTGTTTTGTTGAGATCCAGGGTTTGCTGAACGGTAACCCGCCCGAACACGATCCGGTGACCATCTCCCTGACTGTCGATAAAAATGCCTTCGAGGGTGTTTCGTACCTGGATCGGGCCGCACTCGTGGTGACCCGGCAGGAATTGGTCAAGCTTGAGACGCTGATCCATGCGATGCTCGACTGCACCCGGGACCTCGCAGGCGCGCCCGCACTGGCTGCGGGCGTGAAGTCGGCGGCATCCTCCCGGTCGCGCTCACAGGGCTTCATGCTGCCGGTGATGGACCCGGACCACCTATTGGGGGCCTTCTTTGCCGCAGCCAGCCTTGCCGTCGGCTTCCTCATCTGTATCTACATCGACCCGCCGGGGCATACTGGCTGGTTCTGGATGGCGGGGATCGTTGCGATGATTGTTGCCGGCACACAGCAGTTGAAGGCCAGCGTGCTGGGCAAGTCCATTGGGCAGGCTTCGGTCATCGGCCTGCTCGCCTACGTCTTCATTATGCCGCAGCTGTCCACCTTCGTCGGGCTCGGTACGCTGCTCTTTATTTCCATGGTCGTCGTCTGCTATTTCTTCACGGGCCTGTTCCGGATGGCCGGTATGATTGCGGTTATCAACGAGATATCGGTCTCGAATCCACAGACCTACAACTTCGCCGCCATGGCCAACGCCTTTATTTTCACCATTGCAGTGTTCTTTTTTGTCTTCGCCATGTCCTACATGCTGCGTTCGCCGCGTCCAGAAAAGGCGGTCCTGGGATTGGTGGGCCGGTTTTTCCGCAGTGCCGCTTTCCTGGTTGCCCGGCTGGAGCCGGCGCAGGGGCGACCGACCACGATCCTTGGACGCTGGCGGATCGCATTCCATTGGCAGGAGCTATGGTCACTACCGGCCAAGATCAGTGCCTGGGGCCGTTTCATCGACCGCAAGAAGTTCCCCGCCAATACACCCGAACAGGTGCAGGACCTGGTGACGAACCTGCAAACCCTGGCCTATCGCCTGGATGAGTTGCACGATGCCGGCGGCATGGGACAGGCAGTGTCTCTCACGCGGGCTCTGGGTGAGGACATCCACACCTGGCGAATGGACATGGCAAACGCCTTCGACAAGTGGTCCCGGCATCCGGATGCTCATGCCACTGCTGACCTGCAAGGTAGCCTCGACAAACGGCTTGACACCCTGGAGACCCGGATCGAAATGCTACTGGGGCAAACGGACACAACAGAGCTCAGCCACGAGGACGGCCGGAACTTCTTCCGGCTGATGGGCGGCATCAGGGGTGTTGCGGCAGCGGCCGTCGGCTGCGCCGGATCTTCCGGCACTATCGATTGGGCGCAGTGGCGCGAGGAGATGTTTTAAAGAGAAATTACAAACATCAAAAATCAAATAACAAACAAATCGCAATGACCAAAATACAAAATACCAAACCCGTCTATGATCTCGAAGAAAGAACATTCCAATTTGCTAAAGCTGTTAGGCTTTTCGTTAAAACATTGCCGAAAACGATGGCAAATATTGAAGATGGCAGGCAATTGGTAAGAGCTTCAGGCTCTGTTGGTGCAAACTACATAGAGGCAAATGAATTGAAAAAAATATTGTCATCAATTCTGGAAAAGTCAAAATGACCTGAATTTGAAATTACAATTATTTTGGTTCTTGGATATTGGAATTTGAGATTTATTTGTTATTTGGATGTTGTAATTTGGTGCTTTATAGCTGCGTGTTTGGAAAGTGGGATTTTGAAAGTTTGTTCGGTTAAGAAAGGAGTTAGACATGCAAATGATTCCCAGTGAATTTGCCATCGGTGGGGTTTACATGCCGCCGATGTTCATTGCGGGCATACTCGGAACGATAGCGACAGTCGTGACGGTGCGTTTGCTCAACCGTTTTCGGTTGTCAACATATTTCTTTTATCCACCGCTGGTTTTTGTGGCGCTGGC
>JAOZSO010000046.1:12796-13077 GCA_029939655.1 Desulfobacterales bacterium | reverse complement strand
CATGGCTTTGCAAAGACGAACACCGTCGATGATGGAGGCATGATTCAGTTCATCTGAGATAACCGCATCCCCGGCATCCAGAATGGTTTCAAAGAGACCGCCATTGGCATCAAAACAAGAGGAGTAGAGAAGGGTATCCTCGGTACCCAAAAACAGGCTCAAGCGAGCTTCCAGGTCTTTGTGAAGGTTCTGTGTGCCACAGATAAACCGTACGGAAGCCATGCCAAACCCGTATCGTCCTGCACCGTCCTGGGCCGCCTTGACCAGCTCTGGATGATTGA
>JAOZSO010000046.1:5375-12786 GCA_029939655.1 Desulfobacterales bacterium | reverse complement strand
CGGTAATTTCTACCTGCTGGGGTGATGTTATCCCGTATTCGGTCTTGTAAAGACCGTTTTTCTGCAGGGCTTTTGTTTGGCTGTCCAGATGTCCTAAAAAGTTCTCACTACGATGCGTTTTGAAGGTCATCTTGTATCTCCTTCCGGTAAAACCGCAGTCCACGGTATGTTTTTCAATATGAGCATGTTAGGGTATCCACGAATTTTCTCCATCAGCGCCGTGATTCGACGAACTGCTCAAGTGCTTTAGTGCTCGACGTTTCCATGGCCGGCTGTTGATAGGCTGCAATCCGCTCTTTGACACGTTGTGAGGCCCTATCAGCTATCTCTCGCTTTTCCATTTGCAGCCATTTCTCATGCTCAGTTCGAATATTCAGTTTGGGAAGGAAGAATTCACTTCGACAGCGCTGCAAGGTATGGTCTTCAGTTAGATAGCTTCCGGATACAGCCAGCTTGCGGATAAGATCCAGGGCAAAGGTGTCTTCTTTAAAGGACACCGGCTTAATGACCTTTTTTACGGCACCGCAAAGCTCTTCATCGGCGATGAATTTTTCGAAACTCATGGCCAGCATCGAGCCATAGGTGCCACAGGCATGCAGCCCCACATGGGCGCCACTGATGGCAGCCGCTGTCAGCATCATTGCGGATTCCATGCCGGCCTGATAGTCAAGACTGAAGGACTCAGTCAAGGCACCCTGGCTGCGGCTGGGTATCCCATAATACCGACCCATGGCAGGAGAGATAGCAACATGCTTTACATCCTCTGGTGAGCCGTTGACATAACCGCCTGTTCGCATGTCCGTCGGGTTGCCGCCCAGACCGTACACAACCGGTGTCCCCGGTCTGATAAGTTGCGCCAGGCAGATACCTGCCAGGTTAGTGGCATTCGAAATTACCAGCGATCCCGGAATCGTAACGGGCCCTGTAGTGCCGAGTGTACAGGCTGAATGAATGATGACCGGCTGGCCTGAAGATGCAAACACCATCATGGCATCAATCATTTCTGTTGCATATTGAAGGGGTGACAGGGAATTAATCAAAGATATCATGACGGGCTGTTTTAAGGCTCCCCAGACGATTTGCGCCATCTGAACCGTATCCACGGCCGCCCGTTCCGAAGTAGAACTTCCCATGATGGGTTTATCGGTCAATGTCATGGCTGCCAGGAGAAGATCCAGGTGCGCCTGTTCCGCCGGAACATCATGGGGTTGAACCACCAGAGAGCTGTTGAAATCTAAATACTTGGACGTGTGAACAAGCTTATAAAACAGATGCGCGTCTGCCAGCAATGCGTGGCGTTTTTCGCCGGAGGATTCGATAATGAAGGGGGGTCCATATCCGGGTGCCGTTCGATACAGATCTCCACCAATGGTGATACTCTTTTCAGGGTTTCTGGCCTCGATGGTAAATGCTTCCGGTACCGTTTCAAGGGCTGTTTCAATGCTTTCCCTATCAAAGTAGACGGTTTCGCCATCGACTTTAAATCCCCGGTCCAAAAAAATGTCGAGGGCTTTCTGGTTCGGGAATCGGATACCGGTATCCGATAGTAGATCCAGGGAATATTGGTGGATATTGTCAAGCGTTGACCGTTCGAAACTGATGATGGCTCTATTCATGCTCCTGTTTCTCCTGTGCTGAAAATGAGTGGAGCGGTATTGCTCTTGGACATTCCTCGGCTTGTCCGGCTGCTCACCCGGCTGTATCTTCCCATGGGAAATGGGTGACCTCGTGGTTCATGGCATCAAAATTCTCCCTGGGAGTGTTGGGAGATGTGGTCCCCGCGGTTGAAAAAAGATACCCGGCCCATCCTCTAGCAGCTTCCAGATGCTGTTTCGTCTCCGCTGCTACTGCCTGAGCCGTACCCGTCAGAAAAGATCCATTCGGATTTAAATTGTCGAAAATTGCCACCCGATCTCCAACTTTTTCTTTGAGCTCTCTCAGGGGCAGAACCGAATCCTGTGTAATATTGCCGGGCATAATGCCGGCAATCGTCATTTCAAGAAGCATCTCCACGATACCGGTTTTGACAATGGGGCCACACATGTGGGGCAGAACCATGGCACCCTGTTCGGCCAGCGCATTGACGACTGTGCTGGTAGGTTCGTGGATGAACGACCGATAGTGCTCCGGGGATATCAGCAGAGGGCATTCCATGTCCGCTCCATAAAAAATGTATTCCACGCCCGCGTCAGCAAGGGCTTTACCCATAGCGATGTCGATAGGCACCAACACTTCCTGAAGTTTTTGTATCAACATGGGCTCCTGGTAAAAATCGGCCATGATTTCATTGGTCCCTCTCAAACGGGTGGCAATCGTAAATGGTGAAATATATTCACACGCAATGGGAACATCGCCCGCCAGTCGCTCTTTCAACATGGAAATACCGTCCAGAAATTGATCCATTTTTTTGTTGTTGACCTGTTGTCCGGCAATCCGTTCGATATCGTCGATCGAGTGGACCGCTGTCCGTTCGATCTTTGGGAACTCATTTTCAGGATAGGTGACATCACACCCCAGAGCTTCAGGAATAATGCCGCCGATAAAGCTCATGCCAACCATGACCCAATCAAATTGATAGGTGTCGATGGCCTGCAAATGGGTGTCCACCATGGCCGCCCCCCCCAGGAGCGCATCCCTGAAAGAAGATCCGAAATAGCGACAAATGGGGGCTTCGTAGAATGGCGCATTGGGAATCCGGTCCACCGGTTGCATCCGGATAGCTGCTTGCATTCGCTCGGTTGAATTCATTGAATTTCCATGCTCCTTTGCAACCGACGATTGGTTGATTACGATCAAACCGGCTAATCGGCCGGTAGAAAACCTGTATAGCAGACCTCCACGGGGCCCGTCATCTCGACTGTTCCATCGTCCAGAAGCTCGATGTCGACAGGTCCTGCCGGCATCTTGACCTTTATCCTTTTTTCTGTGACAAGCCCACGACGGTATGCAGCACCCACGGCTGCACAGGCGCCCGTACCACAAGCGGTGGTTAAACTGCCCGGCCGTTCCCACACGGACAGGGCGAGGGTCGTGTCGTCCAAGACCTGGGCAACACCAATGTTGGCTTCTTCAGGAAATAGGGAGTGCTTCTGAAGCGTTTGCCCCCACTGCCGCAAGTCGACTGTCGATAGGTCATCCACAAAAAAGACAGCATGTGGATTGCCTACATTCATCCCGACCGGATCACGAAGGGGGCCAGCCGATATATTCAGATGCAGGGTATCCATTTCACGCGCTAACGGTATATCATGCCAGCGGGTACGCAGAGATCCCATGTTGACGTTAATCTGTTTTTGACCCCTCCCTTGACATGTGAGCGCCCCGCCCATAGTTTCGATGGTTACTTGGTTCATGCCGCTTTCCTGCATGAACAACCAGGCCACACACCGCGTTGCATTGCCACATGCCTCGACTTCACGACCATCCGGGTTCACTATTCGCACAAACGCATAGTACTCATCCGTTTTGAACCTCGCGGGCTCCACAATCAACAGCTCGTCTGCACCAATTCCTTCATGTCGGTCACAAATCCTCTCAACCTCCTGGACGCCTGGCCGGTAGGCAGCGTGGCGAGCGTCGACGATAATGAAATCGTTTCTAAGACCGTGCATTTTGACAAAGGGTCTACCCTGATTGAGGATGCCCGCCAAATCGTGCCTATTCCCGACATTTACTTTCATAAAACCTGCTAATTCTCTTGGCAAAACAACGGCAAATCCAAATTAGACATGCCCGTAATAATCACGGTGAACGGTGATGCTGTAGGCAAAATCCAGAAGCGTTCCCCAGCTGAACAGAGGAATATCGATTTCACGCTGAAGTGCCCTGGCAAAAGGGGGAAATCCCGTGCATTCCAGTACCATGGCGCCCATTTTGGGATGACTTCGATAAAAGTCGACACCTGCAGCAATAAAATCGGATGCCGCTTTTTCATAATTGGCTCCCGGTGGGTCCGTGCGATTCGACTGGCTCCAAAGGTGTTCGAATTCAGGACAGTCGTAATCATCTTCAGCCCCGGCAATCACATAGTTGCTGCCAATCGCGACATTAACTGCTGAAAGGTGTGCATCGGTAAGATACATCTTCTCGGCCACCAGAATCCCTACGACCTTGTCAGGGCCCACGAGTTGCTGTGCCCAGGGAACCTGCAAAAGGCTGGACATGAAAACCGGCACATCCACGTGTCCGGCGATTTCCTTCTGAAAAAAAGCAAAATAGCCACACTCAGCGGCGATAGCCCGGCAGCCCATTCGTTCCAGTTTTTTAGCAGCTCTCTGGATCGGTTCCAAGCAGGGCGTCTTATCTTTTTCCACCACCAGCGCTTTGATATCGACCTCTTCAGCAATTTCGAATTGAATGGGAAATGGGTAGGCGCTGGCATTTCGAACATCACCGGGAAACCCAGGATATACATCGTCCAGAATAATGATGCCTAGTCCCATACCATAACACCGGTGATCTCTGCGTGCCCTGATTTTTTTAATGCCCCTATCACGATACGAAAACACGGCACTCTCCTTCTTATCCTGTTTTTTCGAACACGAAAGCACTTTCTCTTTGTTCAGCCGCCTGGATTACCCCTGATATACGATCAAGGACTTCACTGGACAGTTGAATCGATGGCGGCCGGGATAGAATGTCGGCAAGTTTTTTTTGTACGCGGTCCAGCATGGTCCCTGCGCCATTTTCTTGCCAGGTATCCCATGCGCTTCGATCCATCAGGTCGGATGTATAGATTTCTTCCCGGCATCGCTTGACTGTTTCCGGGGTTGCAATAAAACTGCCACCGGGTCCAATTTCATCGATGAGATCAAGCATCAAGGTCTCCTCGGTGACCTCAATACCCCTGGCAATCCGCTTTGCCTGGGAAATAATCTCATCAATCATCACCAGCATTTCCAGTGAACCGATATCGGCACAGTCGAGAAATCCAACATCATGCACCATATTTGCCTTGCTCAACTGGGACAGGATTACCTGTATCGTACTTTCGATGGCAGCCTGAAGATCTATTTCCTTGGCCTCCGAAGCACCGGCGGTCCCCATAAACGGAAAGCCCAGAAATTGGGTGACCTCCGAAATTGCTGCAGAGTATAGACTCGTTTCGGGTCCGCCATAGGCCACACGTGCCGTTCGAAGATCCATGGGTGTTGGAATCGCCCCGAGACAGACGGGCGCGCCAGGTTTCTTGAGCTGAAATATCGCCAGGCCGCTGAGCATGCAGACCAAGTTGGAAACCAGGAGGCCGGCTCCGGTGACAGGCGCACTCAACCCGGCCACACCGCCACCCATATAAATGATCGGTATGTTCTTCTCCACAGCCCACAAACAGTTGTTCAGATCTTCATCGGTGTGCGTCAAAGGCGCCTGCCAGGTAGAAAAGAAGCCGAAATTAGGCCGCCGCTGAAACTTCTCCTCACTTCCTGAAACGGCAGAGGCAATTTTATAGATGTCTTCGAGATGGTCTTTCTTAAATGCCCAGCCAAGAAGCGGCTTACCTGTATGGGTAATCATTTGCCCAAATTCATAAACAGATGCCAAAGAGGATCTGACGTTGTCTATCAGCCCCAGGGACATGACATAATCGATGTTGTCCAAAGCGTCACAAACCCGAGCAGTCAGGGCCGGGTCGCTGTTTTGGGTTTTACGTTTTTTCCCGGTATCTGGATCCATGAAATAAGTACAGGTCGGTCCTGGTCCGAATCTGACGTGCTCCGAGTCAATAGACATGTTCCATTTTTGTTTTTGCCCGAATATCGTAAAAGCTTTGGGTGTGTCGGCCAGTGTGGATTCAATAATTTGAGAAGGGATACGTACACGATGACCTTCGATTTTAGCGCCGGCATCGTGCAGAAGCTGTCTCGCTTCCTGATTACGAACCTCAACGCCGGTTCGTTGCAAACAAGCCAGTGTTGCCTGGTAAATATTTCGGATCTGATTATCGGATAAGATTCGGAGATGTGGAGAATGAAATGCCGTATCGAACGAGTCCATGATAGTATTTCCTTTTAATGGAAAATCGTATCTGTTGTTACCCGTGAAACGTTCACGTGCACACGGTTACCGCGAGCTCGGTCAATTCTGAGATAATAGAATAATACCTCAAATGCTGCTTCATATACATTTAATTCAGAGAAAGCAATCCTAACCTGACAAATTATGGGGTGATTGTAAAAATTAAGGCGGGTAAAGAAAAATAACCTCTGCAGAGAAACAACTTTTGCGCGGAAAGGATCCGAATCTATCGGCCTAATCCGTTAACAGTTATTACCGGAAAAGGTGCATTTAAAATAATATACTGCGCTGTGGACCCGAACAAAAGCTTACCGACCTTTGATCTTTTCGATATCCCGATAAAAATGAATTCATAGTCTTTTCCCTCAGAAAACTTCACAAGTTGTTCTCCGGATGAATAGATATCCACAAGCAGGTGCGCATGATACGGGATATCGCTATTTATGAATTGTTCCTTAATCTGAACGTGAAACTCATCCTCCATCCTTTTTACTTCGGGTATCGCCAGCGGTTCTTCTCTTTTAAAGGTGGAAACGACATCTATGGCAACATGCCACTCTTTGGCATATTTTTGGGATAGCTTTAAGGTTGCTTTGGCAACATCAGTATCTTGGTAACATACCATTAAATTGCCGCGATTCTCTTTGCTTTTAAAAAATTTCATCTGCTTATATCCGGTGTTGGTTTTCCTCAGTTTGCACTTTCGGTCGGTCAAGGAAGGTAAATCAGTTGACCAGGGTTCTCATCTGTTTAATATCTTGATAATACTAAATAAAAAATAAAAAGTCAACCGCAGAAATCATATTCCTGTGCTGAATGAGGTCAATGGACAAAACAACTCGCTCCATCAATCTCAACATATCGATACGGATGGCACCCGTATCGATATGAATAATATTCTTGACAAATAGCCTATTAAAGAATAATATTTTGCAAACTTAAAGGAATCAAGAATGTTAGATGAAATTAGTTTAAAAATACTGAAGATTCTACAGAAAAAAGCAAGAATTCCAAACGTAGAAGTTGCGAGACAGGTGGACATGGCACCGTCGGCTGTATTGGAGCGAATTCGGAAGCTTGAAAAAATGGGATTTATCGACGGATATGAAGTCCGGCTAAATTCGGAAAAATTCAAACGAAACCTAGTTGCCTTTATTACCGTCGTTACTAGTGCGAAAAAAAGCGTGGTGCTGACAGGCAAACAGCTCACAGCCATTCCTGAAATCCAGGAGGTCCACCATATTACGGGTGCAGATGGCTTTTTAGTAAAGGTTCGTGTTGCCGATGTAACGGAGCTGGGAAAACTTATCCAGGATAAAATCCTCAAGATAGCAGCCGTAAGCACGACGCATACCGCCATTGCCATGTCTACCTTCAAGGAAACAGCGAGAATTCC
>JAOZSO010000046.1:0-5275 GCA_029939655.1 Desulfobacterales bacterium | reverse complement strand
TGAGGTGGCACATGATTCGAATAAACGAAAACTACCAAAAACTGCAGGCGTCTTATTTGTTTGCTGAAATAGCCAGGCGTGTAAATCAACATCAAACAGAAAACCCGGCCAAAGAGATTATCAGGCTGGGAATAGGCGATGTAACCCGGGCATTGCCGGAAGCCTGCATCCAGGCTTTTCATCAGGCTGTCGATGAAATGGCGCACGACCATACGTTTCGCGGATATGGCCCTGAACAGGGCTATCCCTTTTTGCGGGAAACCATCGCTAAAGAAGACTTCCAAAAACAGGGTGCTGATATCCAGGCGGATGAAGTTTTTGTCAGCGACGGAGCCAAATGCGATACCGGTAACATTCAAGAAATTTTTTCCCAGAAGATAACCGTTGCAATACCGGATCCCGTTTATCCCGTATATGTCGACACCAATGTTATGGCCGGGCGGACCGGGCGCTATCATGACGGCAGGTATGAAGGCATCACCTATCTGGAAGGCCGTCAGGAAAACGGGTTTATCCCCCAACTGCCTTCAACGCCCGTGGATTTGATATATCTATGCTACCCAAACAATCCTACCGGCGCTGTGATTACCAAAGACCAATTACGCCAATGGGTCGATTATGCGAGAGACCACCATGCTTTGATATTATACGATGCCGCTTATGAGGCATTTATTCGTGACGATACCCTTCCCAGGTCAATATTTGAAATCGAGGGTGCCCGGGAAGTTGCCATCGAGTTCAGGAGTTTTTCTAAAACAGCTGGCTTTACGGGTACCCGTTGTGCCTATACCGTCATACCTAAATCCTGCAGTGCCTATACCGAAAGTGGTGAACCCTGTTCACTGAACGATCTGTGGAATCGCAGACACACAACGAAGTTCAATAGTGTCTCGTACCCCGTGCAAAAAGCTGCCGAGGCTGTCTACAGCCCGGAGGGGAGACAACAAACCCGCAAGTTAATTGATTATTATCTGCAGAATGCAGCGCTGATATTAAAGGAAATAACGGAAATGGGGTTCACTTGCATCGGAGGCGTCAATTCTCCCTATATTTGGATCAATTGCCGGCGGGATTCATGGGAATTCTTTGATCTGCTTCTGGATAAAGCTGGTGTCGTCTGCACACCCGGAGCAGGCTTTGGGACGTGTGGTGAGGGGTTTATCAGAATCAGTGCCTTCAACAATTATGAGAATGTCGCTATTGCCATGGATCGTATTAAATCGGTGATGGTTCAATAAAATCCTTTCCGGTGCTATAATTACTTGATCTATTTATTCTTACAGATCCGGATAGAATCAACGGTTTTCTTTATAATGTATTGCCTCAAAACAAAAAGATTAACTTTGGAACTGGAAATTGTGCCCGTAGCAGTACTGTTGCAGCACGAACAGATCCTTCCGCATAAAGTTGGCAGGCTTACCTATGAGTTTAAAAACCTCGCGCATCTTCAAAACCCGGTCATTGTCGATGAGAACCATGTTGTCTTGGATGGCAACCATCGGACGCATGTTTTCAAAGCCTTGAACTTCAGATACATTCCTGTTTGCAAAATCGACTATCTGAATGACAACACAAAGTTGCGATGCTGGTTCAGGCTGCTCGGACACATTCCGAATATCGATATCATCAAAAATGCCTTTGAATCATCTGGATGCATTATCCATCCGGTTCCAGACAAATCAGCATTGATGGGGGCCTTGGAAGCCAACACCAATGCATGCGGCGTTCAACGGACGGATGACTTTATCTTTATAGAATTTCCGGAGTATGTGTCCCAAAATGCGGTAACGGCATATGATCTTCTGCAGCAAATCCAGCAAAAATTAATATCTAAGGAGATCTCCCTGGATTACATTCCCTGCAACGCAGTTCATTCAGAGCAGTTCTGCCAAAAACTGCATACCGACGAAGCCGTGGTTTGGACGCCCAGGCTGACCAAAAAAACCGTCATTACCTCCGCAAAGAAAAAAAAGATATTTGCACCCAAAACAACACGTCACGTAATTCCGGCAAGGCCTCTCAATGTCAATGTCCCGGGATACTGGCTTAAGGAGAATGTTTCTTTGCAAGAGATCAACCAACGATTCGAAAATTTCCTACATTCAAAACAGGTAAGACGGTTCGGGCCTGGTCAAGTGATCGATGGCCGCTACTATGAAGAAGAGCTGTTCGTTTTTTTCGGCTTACCACGAAAGGGTTCACAATGAAAACAAAACAAAAACTGATCAGCGTCTCTGCCTTTGGGACCTATACGCCGGGCCTGGTTGCACTAATTACGAATCGGATTTTCGAAATGGAAGGCAACATCGTAGATGTTGAAGAAAACTGCAGGCGGGGTCTTTTTTCTATTTTCCTGGTGGTTGATTTCTCGGCCTCGAAACACTCCGTAGAGCGTATCATCGCGATGCTGACCGAGATACAGGAAGAGGCCGGGATCAAAATTATTCTCGACCGCTATGACGACAAGGCAGCCGTTCGGCCATCCCAACGGGAAAGCCATCTTGTAACCATCATCGGCATTGACCAGCCGGGTATTATCGCCAAGGTATCGAGCCTGTTCCACAGCTACAGTATCACCATTGAAAAGTGCAGGATGATCGCTCGGGGTGCTTTCTTTTCCATGGAGATGGTCATCGATACCAGCACAATGAATGACCATCCGGAAATGTCCCACGATGCATGCACCAAAAAGGTAAAATCCGATCTGAAGAAACTGTGTGCCGAAATAGATCAAAGCGTGGTAATTCAAAGCGGAGATATCTATCAAAGAAGTAAGAAGCTCGTCGTATTTGATGTCGAATCCAGCCTGGTGCAGCAGGCCTCCTTCAAAAAATTCATCCAAACAATCAATGGTAGAATACGCACGGTCGCCGGAGATTCTGAGCCGCGGGAAGTGTTTGACGACCAGATGGAAGCGCTGGTTGAGAATGCCAAAAGGCTAAAAGGTCTGTCTGCCGATGACCTTGAAAAATATGTTGATATTCTTCAGTTGAATCCTGGAACGTTTGAACTTATAAAGATATTGAAATCCATGGGCTTTAAAATTGCCCTGCTATCATCCGGATTCAACTTTTTCATTAAAAGAATTTTTGAAACCGCCGGGGTGGATTATGCGTTTTCAAATACTCTGGAGATAGATCAAACAGGCGTATTCACTGGAAACCTGGAGCAACCCATTATTACAGACGACACCAAAGAAGAATTGCTTGATTTTATTATGCAGAATGAAAACATCCGCAGGGAACAGGTCATTGCGGTGGGAGACGGCTCTAAATCATCCCATTTCATCAAGAATGTCGGCCTTTCCATTGCATTGAAACCTGAGAATCCGAATGTCATGACCGATGGTGTGCTCAGTAATGACCAGATTCTTAATATGCTCTACTGCCTGGGCATACCTGAGGAAGAACTGAATAAGTATCTTTCCGTCTGATTTGATACGCCGACATGGAGGAGTCATATGCGCGAGAAAAGCATTTCTCTGGAACACATTCAAGCAAATGAAAAAGCATTTCTTGTCAACCTTGTGGCCCTGTGCCCTGATGGTGTTATTGCCATCAATCGATCGGGATTGATCACCATTTTCAACCGGGCGGCAGAAGTGTTGACCGGCCATAGTGCCGAGGAAATCATCGGCAAAAAAAATATCATCGATATTTATCCTTCCCCAGAGATTGCCAGAGAAATAAAGAAGCATCTTTATTCCGACACATATGGAGATAAAGGGTACATAGAAGGTTATGGCTTTGAGATTAAAACACAGGCCGGGCAGAAGGTTCCGATCCGTCTTTCCGCTGCCTTAATATACAACAACAATGAAGAGACCGGCAGTGTGGGATTTTTTCACGACTTGAGCCCCCAGAAGAAGATTGAAAAGAAACTACGCCGACTCTCCATAACCGACGCGTTAACCGGCCTTTACAATCAACGTCATTTTTATTCAACCCTTTCAAAGGAAATCGGACGCGCCTCGAGGTATCGACGGGCCTTGAGCCTCATCTGTTTTGACCTGGATCATTTCAAAGCCTGCAACGACCAGTTGGGACACCTGGAAGGGGACAACATTCTACGAATCGTTGGAAAGCTGCTTTTGGACATCGTTCGAAAATCTGATACGGCTTATCGATATGGCGGCGACGAGTTTTTTGTTCTTTTGCCTGAAACCGGGCTGAAAAATGCAAAGCAAACCGCTGAAAAAATCAGGACAAGTTTCAATGCCCACTGGCCATATGATGTAGCCTATAAAGACATCGACCTCAAGCAGGTAACACTCAGTGCCGGTGTGGCCCAATTGGAAGAGAATGAAACTGCTGAAGCATTGATTAAACGGGCTGATGTCGCCATGTACGAGGCCAAACGCCAGGGAGGTGATGTAGTGATAGCCCACCGCCACATGACGTCCTGATATCGCAATATGGAATTTCATATTGCACCAAAGGAAGGTTGGTGGTATCGCGGATGGATAATCACAGTGACCTACATCGACCAAACGAGGGAACATGAGCTTCAAACACCTGACCATTGAAAAAAAGCGCCATGTGGCAACCGTCATCTTCAATCGCCCGGACGCGCTGAATGCATTGAATGTTCAACTCATGCATGAAATCATAGCGACTGCTGAGGCTTTCCGTGAAGACGCCGAGACCCGTGTGGTCATATTTACCGGCGCTGGAAAATGCTTCTCTGCAGGCCTGGACCTTACCGATATCGAATATGTCCAGCGCTTCCAGGAAGATTCCATGTTGATGAAATTGCGATTTCTAAAACTTGGACCCCGTATGGTCAAGGCCATATACGATATGGATCAGATTACCATTGCCGCTGTCAATGGTACCGCTGCCGGCGGAGGGGCGTGTATTGCCGCAGCCTGCGACTTTCGTGTGGGTGCCAATGACTGCCTTGTTGGATATCCTGAGGTCGGGCTGGGTATGAACCTGAGTTGGGTAGCCCTGCCCATGTGTGTCAATCTGATCGGTCCTTCAAAGGCCAAGCAAATGGTTATTCTGGCAAAAAAAGAAAATGCCGCCACACTTTTAAAATGGGGATTTCTGGATGAGGTGGTGCCCCCAGAAGATCTTCTTGGAAGCGCCAGAAAGATGGCCGAAACATATGCTTCCAAACCACCCATTGCTGCCCAGATGGTAAAACGGAGTGTCAACGCTATTGCCTCGGCACTGGATCAGGCCATCATGCACATGGATGCAGATCAGTTTTTACTCTCATCAAAAACCGAAGATTTCACGGAAGGGATCACGGCGTTTCTTGAAAAACGAGA
>JAOZSO010000427.1:0-3512 GCA_029939655.1 Desulfobacterales bacterium | reverse complement strand
GCTTATTATACATATCCGGCCCTTTCGGGCGGATATGTAGTTATATGTTCTTGTTGAATAAGGCAAGACAGATATCATCTGCAAAGGCTACCTGAAGAAGGAGGGCCTGATTATCCGTGTGCGGTATTCGGATACCATGTGCCATCAGTGTCTCGATATTATGGTCCCGGCGATATGCCTCAAGCCGATTATTTTGCTGGAGATGTTTCAGGCACCTGTGTTTATGCTGTATAAGCGATTGAAAAAGATCGGTGTCACTTTGGGATTCTTCCAGGAACCGCAGTGAAAAATGGAGATATTCATCGAACCTGTCGTGCCGGGCATCCATCTTCACAAACAGATTTTTTAGAAAAACAGTGTCTCGTTCACGGAGATCCATAACCATGTTGCGAAGCCATACCTTGTATTTTCTTCCTTCTTTTTTCCCGGCTCTGTGGTTGATCACCCTGATGAGTTCAGGGTCCGGGTGCCTGGTGATATTGAGTCGTGCCAGGAAAGCCCGGACACCATTTTCCAGTGTCCTTATCGTCAGGACAGGTTGCAGACCATCAAAACGAACAAGGGTATGTCTCCGGCAGGACAATAAATGCTCCAGGACGGTCTCTTCGTCCTTTTGTTGAAACCTTTCCGATTCGAGTCGATCTTCCAGTCTCATCTGGATGGATTCATCTGGAAAATATATCAGTTCAATGAGAGAATCGCTTTCGCAATTGGATGGATCCGTTATGAGGGTTTCCAACTCGCGGATGTCGGAAATGGAAATCGTTGAGAGAATAAAGTGCAGGCTGTCCTGGCCGACATGCAGCCCTTCTTCGAAAATAGCCTGGATGGTCGAGGCAAATTTTTGGCATTTTGAACGGGCATCATGCATACTTGGCTCGATAAAGAAAGAGCAGGACACCACTACTAATCATGGCAGCACAAAGTAACTGCCCCATGGTAAGCGACAGGAGGACAAAGCCCAGGTGTGCGTCCGGCTCGCGGAAAAATTCGATAAAAAATCGCACGATACCGTAACCGGCCAGGTAGATCGCAAGCAGGCCGCCCACGGGCAATTTCTTCTTCCTTATGGACCATAAGAGGACAAATAGAAATATGCCTTCAAAGAAAGCCTCATAAAGCTGTGTCGGATGACGCAGTGCCGCACCCGGGGCGTTGGGGAAAATCATGCCGATGGCATTTTGCGTGGCTCTACCGTAAAGTTCGGTGTTAATAAAATTACCCAACCGCCCGAAGGTATACCCCAGGGGAATGACGGGGATAAAAAGATCCGAGATTTCCCAGAAACTCAACCGGGCTTTTCTGCAGTACCAGAAGGTTGCCAGCATGACACCGATGAGTCCGCCATGATAGCTCATGCCGGCAATGCCCACAAACCGGATACCGTTGGAAAAATCAAAAGGCAGCAGGATCTCCAGGGGGTTCGACAGGTAGTAGGACAAATTGTAAAATATAACGTACCCAAGTCGGGCACCGAGGATCAAGCCAACAATCGCGGCGGTTATGAGGTCGTTGACCTGCTGGCCGGAGAGATGGAAACGATCTTCTGTGTGAAGGCGATACCGGACCATGAAATAGACGATGGCAAATGCTACCACATACATCATACCGTAATAGCGCAATGATATGGGACCGATTTCAAAAATAACCGGAGATAGATTTTCCGGCAGATGTTGCCACCAGTTGATGAAGGGCATGTTCGTGTATTCCACTTGAAATTTAAAGTTGATGAACAATATCGTAATTTAAACGAGAATAAAAGCAGTAAAAAAGGTGGCAGAAACCTGCCACCTTTTTGAAATTTGATTCTCCCATGCCGTTATTTGTATACGCCGGTTTGTTAGTGCCGCATGGAAAAAATCAAATAGTGTATTAGCGATTGTTAGAGATCCATATTTCTAAAGCGGCAAAGCCGCGCCAGATAACATCGCACAGCGATGTTATTATTTGCCTCCCTGTTTTATGGCGCCTTTTTTCTGCTGCAGCATTCTTTGCCGAAAGGCCTTGATCTTCTGGAATCGATCAGGCCCCAGTATCTTTCTTACCTGGACATAATACTGGAATCTTTCCCTGGAAAGATTTGCCCTGGCTGATTCGAGTTTGTTGAACTGGGCCATGAGGGCGGATTCATCCAACGTTTTACCCTCCATTATGCCATTCATTTCGAACTGCTCCAGCTCGATGGCATGCTTCAACTCCATGAACTTTCGTGCCCGGGAATTGAATGCCGCATCCAGTGTGTAGACCTCTTCCTGGGTGAGGCTCAGTTTTTCGATGGCGGCAGGGTTCTGCCACCATTTTCCGAAGGGCATCCTGCCCTGATGTTTAGATTCTCCGGCCATTCCTTGGGCAATCACTGTCGAAGATGTAAAGACCAGCATAATGACAATCATCACGATCGAAATGTGTTTTAACATATGTTTTCTCCTTTCTTTCCTGGTATGTTGGACAGGGGGTCGTTTTCAATTACAGGTACAATGTACTCCATGAAATCTTCATCGGAATCGATCTCGGCAAACGAAACCAAGGCTTGAAGCCCTTGCGGCAAGGGGTTTTCGATCAGCCTGTCAATGTCGATCAGGAGCTGCTCGGGGTCAATCATTTGTTCCTCCACAAAGGCGGTGTGCATGTCCTGACCGGGTTTTAGAACAAGGGCGACCGTGATGATGACAAGGACGAGCAGGGCGGGAACCGCTATTCGGACAAAGGGCCGAACCTCGAAAAACCATCTTTGCAGAAAACCCGGGTACCTGTCCGGCAAGACAGGGCGGCTCACCACCGATGGTACGGATGCCTTGGCCATGTTTCCGATCTGAAGAAGCATCCTGTCCAAGCGGTCTTTTTCAGCCACGCACACGGGACAGGCTGTTAGGTGAACTTGCTGATCATCCGATAGATCGGATAGATCCACAATGGCCTGCAGGATCTGCGCTTCTGTCAGATGTTCATTCGGTATGGCGGTCAAATTCATTCTCCTTTAAGAAAGTCTTGAAAAGCCCTGTCCTTTTTAAATTTGGATAGAGCACGATACAGATGTGTCTTGACGGTACTTTCACTTTTTTTCAAGGCGGTTGCGATTTCATTGATTTGCAGCTGATCCATAAACCGAAGCACGAAAACATCCTTTTCCATTCTGGACAGTCTGGACAGGAATATTTCGGATTCCTGACGGAATCGTTTCCGGATCAAGGTTTCGAGAGGTCCTTCTTCGGTTGACGCTTGTGTATCGACATAGGCATCCTCGTTATCATTCGGGATGCTTTTGAACAGGTGTAAAAATTTCTTGCGGCGATGAAAGTCGCGTACCCGATTGACGGCGATCCGAAAGAGCCAGCCCTTGAAATGATCTTCGTCTGTCAGGCGGCCTAACCCCTTGTAGGCTTTCAGAAAGACTTCCTGGGTTAGGTCCTCGGCATCCATGCGACTCTGGGTTCGGTAATAAATCATGCGAAAAATATCTCCATAATAGTGGCCGGCCAACTGATCAAAAGCTTCCTTGTTGCCGGCTTTCG
>JAOZSO010000426.1:0-3515 GCA_029939655.1 Desulfobacterales bacterium | reverse complement strand
GCTTTTGCATTCATCCACGGGCAAGCCCGTGGTATTCTGCGAAGGCGGATAAAATGGCATTTGGATACGCAATGGGGTTCAGCACCAACTGGAAGTGAGGACTAATGCAGGCTGAAATAATTACCATTGGCACGGAACTTTTACTGGGGCAGATCGTCGATACCAATGCTGCCTATTTAGCTAAAAAACTGGCAGCATTGGGGGTTAACGTTTTTCGATCCACGACCATTGGTGACAATCAAGATCGGATTGCCAATGCGATCAGACGCGCATTGGATGACTGCGATATCGTCATTACCTCGGGTGGTATCGGACCGACCGTGGATGACAAAACCCGCCAGGCGGTGGCTGCTGCCACGGGTCGTAATCTGGTGTTTGACCAGAGCCTTCTTGATGACATTAAAGCCTTTTTTGAAAAGAGGGGGCTGGTGCTTGGGGAAAACAACCCGCGTCAGGCGTTTATTCCCCAGGACGCTACTGCCATTCGAAACCCCGTGGGCACCGCCCCTGGCTTTATCGTGGAACAGGGCCATCGCTATGTGATATCGCTTCCCGGTGTGCCCCGGGAACTTTACTATTTGATGGAACATTCGGTGCTACCGTTTATTCAACGGGAATTTGGTTTGGAGACCGTTATCAACATGCGTGTGCTGCGTACAGCCGGCACCGGTGAAAGCAATATCGATCGATTGGTTGCTGATTTGGAAGAGTCAGACAACCCCACCGTGGGCTTGTCTGCTTATCCCGGAGCGGTTGATATTCGCGTCACTGCCAAGGCCAAAGATTCGATCACAGCCCAGCAGTTACTGGATGACATGGAAACACAGTTGCGGGATCGTCTTGGTGATATGATTTATGGTCTGGATGACGTAACCATTGAGAGTGTGGTTGTTAACATGCTTCTTGAACGCGGGTTAAATCTGGTGATATTGGAAACCAATACAGGGGGGACCCTGGCTTGTCGATTGACAGCGGCTCCCCGCGGCTTTGAGGTGTTGGGTGGGACGCTGATTGCTTCTTTGTCCAAAGCTGCTGATTATTTATTGAAAACGTCTCATCACTCGCATTCTGTTTCCGCCGAGACTGCTGAAATACTGGCCGATAAAATTCGAGAGATTGCCGGAGCAGGCATCGGTATGGCGATTGTAGGAGATGAGGACCCGAACATGGGTCCTTATGGCAGTGTTGCCGGTAACACCTATTTTGGTTTGAGTTGTCAAGACCTTAGCCAAATTGAGCATATTCAACTGGGTGGTATTTCCGGGGAAGGGCGAACAAGAATTATTAACAGTGGGCTGTCTATTTTACGAAACTGGTTGTTGAAAGAACACCCAATATCTTAAAACCATCAACCAATACAAAACATAGACCTGAAGACTTGACCTAGTTTACAGGTCTTTTTACGTAGAAGCTATCTAAAAATGTCTTTTGGCCCAAATCCTGCGTTGGGCTCTCGTTTCAAGTCCTCAAAATACATTAGTATTCCTGCGGGTTGAGACTTGAGTCCGCCTTGACTTTGAACCAAAATCCTATTTTTGAGATGGCTTCTAAGGACCCCTTAAACATGTCACACATGCTGATCATTTTTATAGCCGGCTTTATAGCCAGCCTTTTCGGAACCTTGATAGGGGGCAGCAGTCTGGTGACCATACCGACCTTGCTTCTGTTGGGTTTGCCGCCGCATACCGCCATTGGTACGGATCGTTTTGGCATCATGGGCGTTTGTTTGGCCGGCTGGTATCAATTCCACCGAAAAAAATTGATCGACTATAGAATCGGCTTCACCATGGCCGTTCCCGTCATCATCGGTTCGTTTATAGGCGCCAGTCTGTGTATGGAAATCAGTGAAGTGGCTCTGAAGTGGATTATTATCGGTGTATCGCTTTTCTGTCTGGCGTTTCTTTTGTGGAACCCGAAGCTTGGTGTAGAGCCGGGTCAGCAGTCAGCAGGTAAAGCCAAGTATATCGGTGGTATTTTCCTGGCCTTCGGGGTGGGTGTGTACGTGGGTATTTATGGGGCCATGGGAGCAACGCTGTTGATGTATATCCTGATCCTCTGGTTTGGCCAGACGTTTTTAAAGAGTGCGGGTACCGTAAAAATTGCCGCTTTCTCCATGAATGCAATGGCTGCCGTGGTTTTTGGCTACAATGGCGCCATAGCGTATGATTTGGCATTTCCCATGTTTTGCGGCTGCTTTATGGGTTCTTCCATCGGCGCCTACTATTCTGACAGAATCGGAAATGTCTGGATAAAACGGTTTTTTCTGGTTTTGTTATCCATATTAATCGTCAAGTTGATTGTCTAGAGCCAAAGGGCCCCTTCTTCCGCACCGGTCACCATTTTGCGATAGGCGGTCAGCATTCCGGGTGCCGGGTGATCGGGAAGGTTCAAGAGCTGCTGCTGTCTTTGGGCCAGTTCCTGATCTGATAAAAGGACCTGAAGCCGGTTGTTGTGGATATCGATTTCGATCACATCCCCATTCTTGACATAGGCCAGGGGACCCTTTTCCCAGGCTTCGGGCGCCACATGGCCCACGCAGGGACCGCGGGTTGCGCCGGAAAAACGCCCATCAGTTACCATGGCAACAGATGTATGCAGTCCCATGCCCACCAGCATGGCGGCCGGAATGGATAGCTCCCGCATCCCGGGACCCCCTTTGGGGCCTTCATAACGGACGACCAGAACCGAACCCGGTTGGACCTGTTTGGCCAAAAGAAATTCTCGCACATCTTCTTCCGAATCAAATACAACGGCCGGTCCCTTGTGATACAGCATGCCGGGTTCTACGCCGGTCTTTTTCACCAGACAACCTTTTGGTGAAAGGTTGCCGTAAAGGATACTGAAGCACCCATTGGGGGAAATCGGATCAGAAAGGGGTTGAATGATTGTTTCATCAGGCGGCGGTGTCGCATCCAGGGCTTCGCCGAGATGTCCGCCCATGCACAACGGGGCCTCCAGATCGAGATAACCGGCAATAGCTTTTTGCAGTCCCGGCACGCCCCCGGCTTGATGAAAATCGTTGATATTAAACGCTGAAGACGGTTTGAATTTAGCCAGGACAGGTACAGCGGACTGGATTGCCTCAAATTGCTGCAAACCCAGTTTCAGATTCATCAACTTGGCACAGGCTAGCAGATGCAGAATCGCATTGGTGGAACCGCCGGAAGCTGAGATGAATTTAATGCCGTTTTTCAGACTGGTTTTATTGAGAAAGTAATCAAACCGCATTTCCTGCCGGGTCAGGTTGACGATTCGTTCACCCACATCCCGAGCCTGGCGATGCTTGGCGGCATCAAACGCGAGCATTGTCGTCGATCCGAACGGTGCCAGACCGACGGCCTCTAAAAAGCATCCCATGGTATTGGCTGTCCCCATCATCGAGCATGTGCCGGATGTGGCACAATAACGCTCCTGCGATTTAAGGAAGCTCGGCATATCCATGTCCTGTTGGCGCACTTTGCCGATGGCTTCTTTGAGATCCGACGTGACCACCGTGCGGCCGTCTAAGCGGCAGG
>JAOZSO010000045.1:0-13217 GCA_029939655.1 Desulfobacterales bacterium | reverse complement strand
AACGGCTCCCATGCTCAGATCCCCGATTTCGATCCACAAGACAGGCACAAAGGTATTGACGGCAACGCGGTCGGTAATGATGGGGCCGTGAAAAAACCAGAAGAGCGCTATGATGCCGAGTGCCACCGCACCCAGAGCACCCAGTTCCCATACTTCGGAAAGATAGAATTTTTTGGCAAGGCCGGTCCAGTCGTACTGGGTGGTTAACCACCGGCGGGTTGCCATCATGGTTTCTGCGGGTTCAGCCCCCCTTGGACAATCCAAATTGCAATCCCCGCAATAGTAACAGAGCCACGGGACCGGTGATTTGAGCAACTTGTCTCTTAATCCCAGTTGAAGATAGCGGTATGTCTTTCGAGGGAAGGTATCCGTGCCGGTGGAGAGCGGGCACGATGCGCTGCAGGTACCGCACTGCATGCATTTTTCCATATCCCTGGCCCCGAACTTCGCTACTTCCTGGTAGAGTTTCAAGTCAACGCCGTGGTGCATATTACGTCCTTTCTAACTTCGTGAAAACTCTGTGTGATTCTTCTCTTGGGAATGTTCCCGATCCTTGGGCCATGGCTATTGATAATCTTTCACTTGACCCCATATTAAAGATAGCTGGGAAGCTAGGACGCTGGAAGGCTGGAATGTTGCTATCCGCTTCTATCGGTTATTACTCCGGCAATTAAATACCTTAAAACTGTCATTCCCGCGCAGGCGGGAATCCAGGAAAGCGCTGGATGCCGGATCAAGTCCGGTATGACGTGTTGATCTATTTAGTTGCCAGGTTAATAGCTACCCTTGTATCACCCTCCAACCCTCCAACCCTGCTCATTCACACCTCGAACCCTCATTTATACATGCCCCAGAGCGAAAAGATCCTGGACAGCCGCCAGGAGATCCTCGGTTTCGACCGGTTTTTCCATAAATTTATCGATCAATTCATATGCTTTACATTGTCTGTAACCGTATAGGTTATGACATTTCAGAAACGTGTCTTTATCCAGCGTAGAGAGCATGATGACCGGTATCTGCTTGAGAGTTTCGTCCTGCTTCAGGTGTTGATACAGACGGATGCCGCTTTCTCCCGGCATCATCATGTTGAGGATTATAACGGATGGACACTCTGCAACAGCCTTTTTAAGCCCATCCGCTTTATTGTTCGCCGTAACCGGATTAAACCCGCTGGCGTTCAGGATGTTTAAAAGGAAAATCCTCGTATCCAGTTCATCGTCCACCACAAGTATTTTTTTCACTATTTCGGCAGACATTCGAAAAGCCTCCCACCTAAGATGATATGTTCGGGCTATACGGTTCCGATCTACCAGAGAGAAGTGCAGGTTATTCAACATCAGGTCGCTGTTGCTAAAAATTTTTATATGAAATAGCACAGAGCGTGCCAAGGGCTTAGCTATCTATAACACATTGAAATAACAATAAAAAAATGGATTTCTTTGCCCAGGCTTCCTATCGGGTCATGCGGAAATGTTGCAAGAACTGCAACATACATTATGTAACAAGCTGATAGGATAGGTTAAAGGGCATTTGAAACAAATTGCAACATATGTGCAACGTAGCTGCAACTTTTCACTGCTATCAGAGCTGCACCAATAGGGGTTGGCATAAATATGTTCCGAATAAGTCCCTCAGTCGAGGGGATTCCATATTTTTTCAAAAAAGGACTACACCGAGTGTAGCAAGAAGCAACAGCCAAACAACCGCTTGTTTTATAAGTATAAATACTCTTTTCAAGGATGATTTCTCGAACAGGTGTAAAAAAAAGCATCACGAATTGCATCTGCCGGATCAGGCAGCCGGTGATTCAATCCAAGGTTGTTGAAAGATAAAACTTAATTAAATCAATAGGTAAAAAGATATTGCAGGTTGTGCAATGTTGATTGGTATTGTTTTTGCTCTTTCCTGATGGTGATGAAACGCGGTTTGAACCGATGTTTGTCAAAAAAGAAACAAGGGAGGGCCAAGCAATGAAAAGATTGTTTAATAGAGAAAAGGATCGTGAGAAAAAATTCGTAAAGGGATTCAATGTGCTGGAGGATGAATGCATCTGGATGAAAGCAGGTGTGGTCAATTTTCGACGATGTGACAACAGTTTCGACTGCAGCAGCTGTCCATTTGACAAAGGTATGCGTAAAGCAATGGGTATCGACAAGAGCCTGAAAACAGAGCAGGCAGCACCCAGATGGGTCGAATTTCTACAGAAAAACTACTATGGTGCTTCAAGGCCTTGCCGTCATGCCCTCACCGGTCGTATCGATGCCCCGAAGTTATGCGCCATGAACTATGAGTGCTATCATTGCTCCTTTGACCAGATGTTGGATGAAATGGATATCGCAAGGGATCTCGAATCTCCACAATATATCTCTGCATCAGGGTATCAAATGGCCGATGGATATTACTACCACATGGGACATAGCTGGTCACGGTTCGAGCATGGTGGTCGAATACGGGTCGGTGTGGATGATTTTCTGGTGAAAGTTTTCGGCTCGGCAAGGTCTTTGAACCTGCCACCCTTGGGTGAGAAGATGCAGCAAAATAAGGTGGGGTGGGCATTTGCAAGGAATGGTCATGAGGCAGCGGTCCTGTCTCCCATAACAGGCACGATACTGGCTGTGAACCATAAAGTTAGAGAACATCCGGAGATGGTACACGAGGACCCGTATAACACGGGGTGGCTTTTCATCATGGAGCCCGTGATGCCGAAACGAAATCTGAAGGGGCTCTATTTCGGCCGGGAGAGCGTCCAGTGGATGGAGAAGGAAAGCCAGAGGCTGTTATCATTGATGGGACCGGAGTACAAGGATCTGGCTGCGACAGGTGCTGAGTCGATCAGCGATGTGTATGGATCTTTTCCGGAGATCGGATGGGATGTTCTGGTGAAAACGTTTCTCAGGACCGGGCAAAAATAGGGTCCAAAGGGTAAACCCTTCAATTCAGGGCAGACGGAGTTCCGAGAGCCAGTTATGGGCGATTCGGATTTCAGCACCATTCGGAAATGTTTTTTCTCTCTTTAGCTCCTTTGTTACCTGGGTCATTTTTACCTGTGGGAAAATATGATTAAACACTTCAAAACAGTCTTCCCGAAAATGAATTTCTTTTTGTAGCGACCAGGCAACCGTGTTTTCTAATTTAATGCCCGAATCGCCAATGACCTGCCCGGTATCATAAAAATAGAACTTGGGTGCCTTTTGAATTGCCCTGGCAATGTTTTTATGGAAAGGGGGCACCTTAAAAAGGAGGTCTTGTTTTAAAATGATATCCAGGTGCGATTTTATTTGGTTGCTTCCCGGATATACTGCGAACAGTACCGGCAGAAACTGAGCGGAATCTGGTCCAGATCCGACAGGCTTCCGGAAAAATGCATGAGGCACTGGCGGTTTTCACAATGGGTCAGGTCGTACAGATGACACAATTCATGAAGGGCGACTTTGGCAGCCCGTTCCAATGCGACGGCCGAATCGTTGATGGTGTCCATGGGGTTTTCCCTGAGTCGAAATATCGATATGAGCGCAACACGTCCCCCTTGCCTTGCCTCGCCAAACACATGTGTGAAGACCGGTACGAAGAGATCGACATCCAGAATGCCGATTACTTTATCTACAGACGTAAACAACCTGGATTCCAGGTGTTGGAAGATGGGGCCGACATTATACTGAAGTCGCTGTCTATCCAGTGCATAGGAAGGGTTTTTCATCGATCCAAGGAGGGTTGTTTGAAGATCGAGATAGCCGGATATATGGGCGGCAATAACTTTCGGCGCAATATCGGGAATGTCCCCAATAGGGATTACGCCGATGCGTTGGCGGTCCTTTCTCATTTTTTTAGTGTTCTTAATCCGGAACGGTCAATTTTTTTGTGCAATGTCACCCGATTGATGCCCAGGATCTTTGCGGCGTGCGTGATGTTCCAATCGCACATCTCCAGTACCTCTAAGATATAAGCCTGCCCCACTTCCCTCAAGGAGGGTGTTTTTTTTCTGGGGATGCTTGTGGAAAGGAAAGAGAAGTCTCCAGACCTTAGTGTCCGCGACTTGGAAAGGACAACGGCTCTTTCGATGGCATTTTCGAGTTCTCTGACATTTCCGGGCCATGGGTACCGCTTTAACTGTGTTAGTGTGTTCTTCGAAACATGGTCTACATGTTTGGCTGTTTCCTGGCTGTATTTTTTGAGAAAATGCTCTACAAGTAAGGGGATGTCCGTTTTTCTGTCCCGGAGAGGCGGGATGTGAAGATGAATGACGTTGACACGGTAATAGAAGTCTTCCCTGAATGTGTTGCTGGAAATGGCTTCTTCCAGATTTTTCCGGGTGGCTGAGACGAGCCTGAAATTAATATTGATAGGTTCGCTGCTTCCGATTCTGGTAATTGTTTTTTCTTCCAACACGCGCAAAAGATCGATTTGCATTTTAGGACTGATTTCTCCGATTTCATCCAGAAACAGCGTTCCCCCGGCCACGACTTCCAGAAACCCTTTTCTGGTGTGTATGGCGCCTGTAAAAGCACCTTTCCTGTGGCCGAAAAGTTCGCTTTCAAGTAATGTGTCGGGAATGGATCCACAGTTAATGGCGATAAAAGGATATTGTGACCGTGTACTTTTGGCGTGTATGGCTTTGGCAACCAGTTCTTTCCCGGTTCCTGTTTCACCGGTCAGCAGAACAGAAGCATCGCTTGCTGCAATTTCCGGGATGAGTTCAAAAATCTCCATCATGGGGGAGGATTGGCCAATGATGTTGTCAAAGCGTGATATTTTTTCCAGTCGCCCCTTCAGGTAATTGTATTCAGATGTCAGTTTCTTTTGCTGCAGTATCTTTTCCATTACCAGGGATAAGTACTTTGGCTTGAACGGTTTCAGAAGATAATCACTTGCGCCTGCCTTCATGGCATTGATGGCAGATTCAATCGATCCGTAGGCTGTGATAATAACGACAGCGGTGTCCGGGTATTCCGTCTTAATTTTTCCAAGTAACTGAATACCGTCCATGCCGGGCATTTTGATGTCCACAAACATGATATCAAAGGGATATGCTTCTATTTTTTTCAAGGCCTCGAATCCGGAAGAGGCTGTGTCCACGGTGTAACCGGCCTTTTCAAACCAGAAAAACAGGGACTCTCTGACGATTTTTTCATCGTCGACAACCATGACGCTCATTTTTTCATCCATGGTAACCCTCCATCTACAACACCGGAAAGTTTAAAATGAATACCGTGCCTTCATTTTCTTGACTTTTGACGAGAACTTTTCCGCCGTGGTTTTTCACGACACCGTAAACGATAGACAAGCCCAACCCGGTGCCTTCTCCTTCTTTTTTGGTTGTAAAGAATGGATCAAAAATTTGATTGATATGTTGTTCAGAGATACCGTAGCCGGTATCCCGAATCTCGACTTGAATTTCCCGGTTTTTTTTGACAAGGCGGGATGTGATGCTCAATTCTCCGCTTTTGGGCATGGCTTCAATGGCATTGAATATCAAATTCAGGAGGGCCTGCTGAAGCCGGTTGGTATCACCCTTCAGCATGACGATACCGGTTTGGAAATCGGTGATCAGCCGGATATTTTGGAGCTCCATTTTGTGGCGTGTCAGGTTGATGACTGCATCAAGAATGTCATTAAAAATGATACGTTTATACTCGAGTGGAAGTTCTCGGGAAAATGAGAGCAGATTGGTAACGATATTGCCACAGCGCTCCAGCTCACTCGACATGATCGATAGGAACTTCTTGAATTTTTCCAGCCTTTCTGGTGTGGGGTTTCCTTCTGCAAGCATCTCCTGCATAAGGTCAGTGAAAGTAAGCAGTCCATGAATGGGGTTGTTAATTTCGTGAACACAGCTGGCTGCAAGCTTTCCCAGAGAGATCATTCGGTCCTCTTGCACCATTTTATTCAAATCCGCCTTCAATTCTTTTACGCGTTTTTCCCAGCCGCTGGATATGGCATCAGTAATGTCGTTGATAATTTCGATAACTTGAAAGATGTCTCCATCTTTGTTCGTTAAGGGATAGGTAACGATATTACCGTAAAAGGTGCTGTATTTTTCCCTGGTGTATTCATGGACGACCTGGGCAGACTTGCCGCTTCTCAGGGTTTCAAGCATGGGGCACTGCATCATAGGGTTTGAGCTGGCACAGGGCGCTCTCAATCCGTAATATGCCCGATAACAATATTCACCCAGCACGTCTTCTCTTTTCCTTTTGACGATGTTCAAATAGGATTCGTTCACTTCACTGATAGTGAAGTCGGTATTCAATACGACGATCGCCTGGTTACTCTGTTGAATCAGAAAATCGGAAAACATTTTTTGAAGGTTTGCCTGATATTCTGCTGATTTTAATTGCTGATCCACATTATAGAACAAACGGAAAAACTGGCCGATATTATGTTCGAGGACACCCACGCCTTTTGGACGCAATTTGACAAGATCCAAAAGAACATTCCGGTTGTTGGTCAGCTCAAGAATGCTGTCCAGATCTTTGAACTCAAAAAAATCCTTAAAATTATCCGTTGTGTATATGCCCATCTGCTCGGCCATCTGCAGGCCTTCGGCTTCCGGGTCAATATCGCAAACACCGATAAGGTTGATATCCAGGGATCTAAAATAATTTGTCTGCAGAAGCTCAAGGAAGAATTTACATGCTTTGCCACCGCCGACAATAGCGATATTCAACGGCAGACGGGTCGGGATTGCATTTGCGATTTTGTTCGTGGCAGACATCATTGCTCTCCAAAGGGGGTAAAGATAATTCTAAATGATTAATTTTGAATTTTAAATGAATTAGCCCCAAGCAGCCTGAAGGCTGGGAAGCTGGGATGCTATGAGGCTGCTATCTGTTTGTTCTTGGCTCTAAGCTTTCAACTGACTAAAGGCTAACAGCTAAGAGCTTACCCCTCGACCCCTGGACCCCTGGACCCCTTAATTTGGATCAACTCTTTTGGAGATGGTCCAAAATTTTTTATGATTAAATTTGAATGTGGTTGTTATTATAGTATATTATAACGCTTCATCTTTCGCCACAACGTGGTGCGATCAATGCTCAAAGCCTGGGCTGTTCCTGCCCGATTTCCGCCATGTTGATTTAAGGCCTGGATGATTCTTTCGCGTTCACCAGGAATGCTTCTTTTTAATAATTTGTTGACGGTCTGCGCAGGTCCATCGGCAACGGCCATGGTTTGCTGGATATAATCGGGCAGGTGTTCGGGCAGAATTTCCTGCTCCTGACTGATAATCAGGGCGTGCTCGAGAATATTTTCAAGTTCCCTTACATTGCCGGGGTAATCAAATTTGAGAAGTATTTCCATGGTGGATTTTGAAATGTTCACCGGGTGGTTGCCCCTGGCAGCACAAAGCCGTCTCAGTATGTGCCGTAATAGCAAAGGAAGATCTATCTTGCGGTCTTTTAGTGTCGGGAGTCTCAACCTGAAAACATTCAGTCGATAAAAAAGATCTTTCCGGAATAATCCGTCTTCAACCAACATGTCGAGTTTTTTGTTGCTGGCGGATAAAATCCGTACATCGACTTTCAGGGTGTGGCGACTCCCCAATGGATAAAACTCCCTGTCTTCCAGTACCCGCAGCAATTTTGCCTGGAGTGACAGTGGAAGCTCACCGATTTCGTCCAGGAAAATAGAGCCGCCATCTGCTTCGCTGAACCGTCCGGGTTTATCGCGGTCGGCACCGGTAAATGCGCCTTTGACGTATCCGAACATTTCTGATTCCAGCAGATTGTCCGGAATGGCGGCACAATTGACCTTGACAAAAGGGCAGGATGCCCGTTGGCTGGAGGAGTGGATGACTTTTGCCAGGAGATCCTTGCCGGTTCCCGTGGGCCCTTCAATGAGGATGGTAGCGTCGGTTCCGGCAATGACGGAGACGGTTTCAAACACTTTCTGCATCTCGGGGCTCTTGCCGATCATATCATGGAAGGTGTATCGGTCGCTGATAACCTGATCCAACTGGTGCTCGAGGGTCAGATCATGAAACGTGGCCAGCCCACCGACGATAGCGTCTTTTTCGTTTTTCAGGGCAATGACGTTGGCCCTGACGGGAACCTTTTCTCCGGCCTTGGAAATTATTTCTTCATGCCGGACGCTCTGCTTGATTCCTTTTCTGATAGATTTTTTTAAAGAGAAGAGGTCGTTGGCTTCGCCTTTCCCGAAAATAGTTGAACAGGATTTTCCGAGAACCTGGCGGCGGCCATAGCCGGATATTTTTTCGGCCTTATGATTGAAAAAGGTAATGTAGCCACCCCGGTTGACCGTAAAGATACCGACATCGAGATTGTCCAGGATTATTTTCAGGCTACGCTCTTCGTAATGGATACGATCAATCAAATCTGCGATAGGGGAATGGTCCTGGAGAATGGTGAGGCAGCCTGCCAGTTGATAGCTTGCGTCATAAATCGGGATGGCCATCCGTGTTAACAATCGTGCGGTCTCGTTTTCATTGATGACTTCCACGTCAGGCTCATCCGTGACGGCATTGCTGTTTCCCCTTAAGAGACATGTGGTCATGCAGGGAACACCGGTAAAGATTTCACGGCAATCCTTTTCTTTGACATCGTTTTCTTTCAAACCCATGAGTGCCTGGGCAGCCAGGTTCATGGACTTCACCTTCCGGTTGAGGTCCACAGTAAAGGCGCCTACGCCAAGTTCATCGAGGATTGCCAGGAATTGATTGCTCCGTATGACATCTATTTTTTTTTGATCTATGGGCATTTGCAATTTTATTTGATGCGACGATGTCGCTTTTGTTGGGTCATAGCTGATAGGCGATAGCTCATAGGTTGCTATCAGCTCACGCTGCCGGCAGCCTGATAAAAAAAGTCGTGCCGTGCCCCGGGCGGCTCTCGACATCGATTTTCCCGTTGTGGCGATCGATAATACCATACACTGTCGAGAGCCCCAGACCCACGCCGTAGCCCTCCTGCTTGGTTGTAAAAAAGGGTTCGAAGATGTGCGGCAGATTATCCTCTGGGATTCCGGCGCCCGTGTCCGTTATCGCAAGGGTACCATGGGCTTTATCAGCATGATAATGGCTCTCAATGTGAAGATTCCCACCCTCCGGCATGGCGTCGATGGCATTGAAGATCAGGTTAATGATGCACTGCTGCAGTTGATTGGCGTCTCCCTGGATTGCCGGAAAGTCGGGTTGAAAGGATGTGGTCAAGGCAATGTTCTGTAACTCGAGTTTGTGTTGGCTCAAGGATATGCATTTTTGGAGAAGTTCCTGAATTCGAACAGGGCCCATGGAAGGCGGCGATTTTCTGGAAAAGGCCAGGAGGTTCGAAACGATCTGTGAACACCGCTCTGTCTCGGTTTCCACGAGTTCCAGGTATTGTGTGAATTTATCTATTTTTTCCTCTTTCAAAGGGCGTTTTTTCAGGATTTTGGACATGAGCCGGCTGTAGTTGAGAATGCCTGAGAGCGGATTATTAATTTCGTGAACTACGCTGGCGGCCAGTCTTCCGAGCGACATCATTTTGTCCTGGTGAAGAATCTGGGCCTGGTCCACTGCCTGTCTTTCAAGGAATTTTGCGTAGTCCTGAAGTTTTTTACGGGATGTGTAACGTTGTTTTGCGCGCTCCAGAGACAGGTGCAGGGCATGGTCGCTGATGGGCTTGGTGATAAAATCAGAGGCATCGAGTTGAAGGGCCTGGATGGCGAGATCCATTTCTGCGAAAGCGGTACAGACGATCACCTCGATATCCGGATCGAGTTTTTTGACTGCCTCCAGAACCTCGAGGCCGTTCATTCCCGGCATTCGGATATCAGTGATCACAATCCTGGGAGGCGTCTCACGACACAATTCAAGGCCGGTTGTTCCATCCGGAGCGGTTGTTACCTGGTAGCCATTATCGCTCAGGGCGAGATACATGACATCCAGAATGTCTTTTTCATCATCGATGACAAGAATGTGCCAGTCTGAATAATCAGACATGGTTTCTTCCCTCCGGCTTCCCGGTCCTGTCAGATTGGTGCACATGAGCCTAAAACCACCCATTTTTGTTCAATTTAGGGTATTGTAAATTAAGGGCATTGTCAAGAAAAGCTGCCCTGACGGGTATCGCGGCGTTCCAGTTCTGCTTGAATCCGAGACAGGGTTTCCATCTTGTTCAGGGACCAGTGGGGTGCGACCAGTTCATGGGGGTGCGGGTCGCTGGTCAGCCTTTGAACGATCATGTCATCGGGAATTCGCTCCAGAAAGTCACACACCAGATTGACATAGGCAGCCTGTGTCAGGCAGCGGTATGATTCCTGTTGGACCATGGTTTCAAGCCGCGTGCCCTTGATGACATAGAGTAGATGGAGTTTGACGCCGTGGATGCCCAGTCGTGAAATAAATTTGGCGGTATCGTGCACGTGGGCAGTGGTTTCACCCGGCAATCCCAGGATGACATGCGCACATATCTGAATTCCTCTGCTTTGGGTTTTCTCAACGGCTCTCGCAAAGCAGGCTGCATCGTGTCCCCGGTTGATCAGGGACAGGGTGCTGTCGTGGGCGGACTGGAGCCCGTATTCGATCCAGACAAGGCATTTTCCGGCTAATTCCTGTAGCAGTGCCAGTTTGTCCTGGTCGATGCAGTCCGGCCGGGTTCCAATGGAGATGCCCACGATACCGTCTACACCGATGGCTTCTTCGTAAAGGCGTCTCAGGGTTTCAACAGGGGCATATGTGTTGCTGAACGACTGGAAATAGGCAAGAAATTTCTTGGCTTTGTAACGTTTCGATAGCGCTGCTTTCCCCTGTTCGAGTTGCCGGGTGATGGAGAGTCCTCTATTGTGAGCCCCTGTTCCCGATCCCCGGTCGTTGCAGAAGATGCACCCTTCGGTGGAGATGGCGCCGTCCCGATTCGGGCATGTCAGACCGGCATCGACGGTAATTTTCTGAACCCGGCATCCAAATTGGTTGCGCAGGTAGGTGTTGAGATCGTTGTATCTTTTATCTGTTGTTGCCATATGGTGCTTGACCTGGTTAGGGTTGGGTTATATATTTTGGGCCATCTTGAATAGATACTACCCCGGAGGTTTACAGGGGTCAAGAATTCAAAGTGCTATTTGTTCTTTGCGTTTATTGTGTTTGTTGAGTTGCAATCGGTTCCGGGCATCACCGAAAATCCTGAAACCCAACCAACCCGAGGAACTCAATAAACCCAACGAACCCAATAGACCCAATAAACCCAATAAACTCAATAAACCCAATAAACTCAATAAACCCAATAAACTCAACGAACCCAATAAACCCAATAAACTCAATGAACCCAACAAACGCAATGAACTCAACAAACACATACGACGTCATTGTCGTTGGTGCCGGCCATGCGGGTTGCGAGGCTGCCCTGGTGGCTGCACGGATGGGCTGTCAGGTGCTGCTGGTGGCCATGGATCTGGATAAAATTGCGGCCATGCCCTGTAGTCCTTCCATCGGCGGCATGGCCAAGGGTCAGTTGGTCAAGGAGGTGGATGCCCTGGGTGGTGAGATGGCCAGAATTACCGACCGGTCCGCCATACAGTACCGCATGCTGAACACCAAAAAGGGCCCGGCTGTACACTCTTCCCGAACGCAGAACGATAAGATGCGTTACCATTTGGCCATGAAGCAGGTGCTTGAAAACCAACCGAACCTGACGCTTAAGCAAACCATGGTGGAACGACTGGTGGTAGAGGGCGGGAGGGTCGTTGGTCTTGAAGACCAAACGGGTTTTGGATACCAGGCCAAAACAGTGATTCTGGCAACCGGTACCTTTTTGAGTGGTCTTGTTCATATCGGATTTACATCCATGAAAGCGGGCAGAGCAGGGGAATTTGCTTCCTACGGGCTTGCACAAAACCTGAAGGATCTCGGGTTCAGCCTGGGAAGGATGAAGACAGGAACTCCACCAAGGCTTCACAAGGCCAGCATCGATTTCAGCCGGTTCGAGAAGCACGAAAGGGATGAAACGCCCATCCTGTTCTCGTATTTTTCCAAAAGCGCCGAACTGAAACAGATGCCGAGTTATATCGGGCATACCAACAAGCGGTCCCATAAGATCATGGAAAAAAATCTCAAATACTCGGCTCTGTACGGTGGTATGATCAAGGGTGTGTCGGCCCGGTATTGCCCTTCCTTTGAAGACAAGGTTGTAAGATTCCCGGACAGGGATCGTCATCAAATCATCCTGGAACCCGAAGGGGTTGAAACAAACGAAATATATGCCAGTGGTCTTGGAAACAGTCTTCCCCTGGAGATTCAGATTCAGTTCGTACGGTCGGTGGAAGGCCTGGAATCAGCTGAGATCATGCGTCCGGCCTATGCCATCGAGTACGATTATATCAATCCTGTACAGTTGAAGGCGACGCTTGAAACCAAACGGGTGCCGGGTCTGTTCCTGGCCGGACAGATTAACGGTACGTCCGGATACGAGGAAGCGGCCGCCCAGGGTTTGTGGGCGGGAATCAATGCCGCCGGCCAGGTACAGAAGCGACCGGCTTTCATCCTGGACAGATCCCAGGCTTACATGGGGGTAATGGTGGACGATCTGATAACGCGGGGGACCCGGGAACCCTATCGCATGTTCACCTCGCGGGCCGAATACCGCCTGATGCTTCGTGAAGATAATGCAGACCTGCGGCTTATGCAGATTGGAAACAGTCTTGGTCTGATCGACGACGACACATTGAAAGATGTTCATGACAGGCAAAAGCAGATCGCGGCGGAGATCAAGAGAATCAAAGGGGTTGTGATAAAGCCGTCCGAAGTCGCCAACACGTATCTGCAAGACCAGGGGACGCGATTACTGAAAGACGGCATATACCTGGACCGGCTCCTGAAAAGAACAGAGCTGTCTTATCATACCGTCGAAACGCTGGCGCCCGGCCCAAACCCCATGAGTGAGAAGGTGGCCAAGCAAGTGGAAATCGAGATTAAATATGAAGGATATATTGCCAGGCAAATGCGGGAAATTGAAAAATTCAATCATCTGGAAAAAATTAAAATTCCCGGCGCATTTGATTATCATGCCGTACATGGTCTTTCAAATGAATTGAAAGAAAAATTGAACGCCATCCAGCCCGTATCGCTGGGGCAGGCATCCCGAATGGAAGGGATAACCCCTGCGGCTATTTCAGTTCTCATGATTGCTCTTAAGGTCAGCCATGCACCCTGAATCCCTGAGCGATTGCCGATCTTACCGCATCTACGGCGTCAGATGCCATCCCGCATAGTCCACTATAGCGGAACAACA
>JAOZSO010000425.1:0-3558 GCA_029939655.1 Desulfobacterales bacterium | reverse complement strand
AGGCGGGAATCCAGAAGAACACTGGATGCCGGATCAAGTCCGGCATGACGGAGTTGGCTATTTAATCGCCAGGTTAATACCTCATAAATGTCTTCTATGTTCACTTTTGTCCACAGATCTATTTATCAGCTACCGGTACCAGATGCTTCCATCTATCTGTAGCCAATACTTGCGGATTGGCCACATTCGGCGGTACCCTGCCGCTGAATACTGCCAGAGTACAGTTGACTGCCTCCACCGCCATCCGGATAACACATTCTTTTGTCAAGGCCGCCGAGTGGGGTGTCAAAATAATGTTGTCCAGACCCAGCAAAGGATTGTCACGGGCAACCGGCTCCTGTTCAAAAACATCCAGTCCTGCGCCGCCTATTTTTCGGTTTCGCAGCGCATGGAACAGGGCAGACTGGTCAATTATCGGACCCCGCGCCGTATTGATGATAATTGAGGACGGCTTCATAAGGGCCAGCGCCTGTTCCCCCACGGCATGATGGGTCGTTTCGGTCAGGGGAACATGAATCGATAGAACATCTGACCTGCCAAACAGTTCTTCACGCTCTACAAATTCAACCTGACCCTTGCAGACCGCCCTGGCCGGTTCGGGCACATACGGATCATGGCTGATCACCTGCATATTAAAAAGCTCGCGACAACTACGCCCGAGTTCTGAGCCGATGCGGCCAAATCCCAGAAGACCGAGAGTTTTTCCCCTTAAATCCCGTGGTAGACTTTTATAACGGATTTTAAATTCTTCGTTTCGGACCGCCCTGTCCATGGTCGGGATCTGTTTGACCAGAGCCAGCATCAAAGCCAGCGCATGCTCGACGACACTGCTTGTGTTTACTCCCAGATTTGAGGTAACGATAATATTTTTTTTCGTTGCGGCTTCCACCTCAACGTTGTCAAGCCCACCGCCGGTACGGGAAATTACCTGCAGATCGTGGGCCCGGTCCATCAGTTCCCCGGTAATTTTAATACCGGTTCGCAGTATCAAACCCTGCACGTCGCTTAACAGTGGACGCACCGTTTCAGGGCTCGGATCTTCAGCCAGTACCATACCAACACCGGCCTGTTCCAGAGCCTCCACAGCCTCAGCTTCAATGGGCTGAGGCAACAAAACACATTTTGAAGATTCCAACTTCAACTCCTTTATAAAAAAATTCTAAATACGAATATCTAAATACAAAATGGTTCGACAGGCTCACCACCCTGAGCAAGGTCGAAGGGCAAATCCAAATATCGAATGCTCAAATGTCCAAAATATAACCCCCGGGATCACCGCAGGTACCTGCCGCCGGAAACATCGATGGTGATTCCGGTTACATAGCTCGATTCATCACTAGCCAGGAACACAACCACAGAGGCAACCTCTTCTGGGGTGGACATCCGCCCCAACGGTATGGCCGACAGCACTTTTTTCTTTTCCTCTTCGCTCTTGCTTTCCCACAGGGATTCAACCCGATCCCCGGTCAGCGTTATGGTAGGGGCGACAGCATTGACACGTATGCCGCACTTTCCCCAGTCGTAGGCCAGCTGGCGGGTCAACCCTTCGACCCCGGCTTTGGCCGCCGTGTACTGGACACCCGCCAGGGACGCCCGCCAGTGTGCAGCAAGGGCGGAAATATTGACGATGGAACCCCTGCCCTGCTTTTCCATGGCAGGAATCATAGCCTGACAAAATAAAAAAGCACCTTTCAAGTTGACATCAACCACAAGGTTCCAGTCTTTCTCTTCGATTTCCGCCAGAATATGAGGGGTAAAAAGAGCCCCCCCTGCATTGTTCACCAGAATATCGATTCCTCCCCAGGCGGATGTCACTTCCCGGGTCAGATTTTGGACCTGCTCTTTGCTGGTCACATCGACCTTGCGCCCCATGACACGAGTGCTGTCCGGGTCCAGCGATATGGCAGCATGGATAACCGCTTCGGCATCGATGTCGACAACAACCACTCTGGCACCTTCATCATACAGCGCTTTTGCGATGGCATATCCCATCCCCCGTGCAGCCCCGGTAACAATTGAAACCCTGTTCTCCAGACGATTACCCATTTTCTACCCCTTAACATTAATCTAAGTTGCGTTCATCACAGAAAGAAATTCTTCTACAACCGGATCAATAAATTCCGGATCATTGATATGAGCGTCCAGTTCAACCAGCGGTATTTCAGGATTGAGACCTGCCTTTAGAGCGTCCACAAACACCCGATTCCCTTCAGGGTCCCAGTGCGGCAGGCTGTGTCGATCAGGAAATGAGTATCCCTGCAAAGGGATGAACACACGGGTGACCCCTCTGGCACGATTCAATTTTTCTGCAACCAGCTTGCCGACACCGCTCAGTTCTTCATGATTGAGGCGCACCAAAGTAAGATAGGAATTATGAACAATCAATTTTCGAGCCCGCATTTCCGGTGACAGTGATTCCAAAGGGCCGAGTACCATGTAATTGATGCTTCCTGGAGCAATGAACTGGGGAATACCCGTGTCTCCCGCGGCTTCCAGGCGATCTCCCCGAATAGCACCATGCAGACCCCCTACATATCGATCCCCTATTTCATGCAGATTCAAATCCAGAACACCTTTAAAATCAGCGCCACGGATCATGTCCTCCATGGCAATGCCCCTGTTCCGTTTTGATGATAAGCCACCACTTCAAAACCGCTGTCTTCCAATATTGTCTTGGCACGTAAAGCGCCCGGTGTGGTCGTTCCGAGCATGGACAATGCCACGGGAATGCCCTGCGGTCCCGGGTCCGCCGTCCCGGCGCTCTGAACCATTCCACAGATAGCACCGGCGGCATTTTTCAGAATGCGCCGGGTTAAAAAATTCAACCCCTGCATATCCGCCACAGAGTGCATCATGGTGATGTCTTTGGTCCCCACAAAAGGACCAAATGTCGCCCGGCCGGAGGCCACGGTAGAAACCATTAATTTGGGAACACCGGTGGGCAAACAACGCATGGCGGCACATCCGATATCGGTCCCCTGACCACCGCCGATGGATATGACGCCGTGAAACCGCCCCTGCTCATAGAGTTCTGCCGTGAGAATCTCCGCCCCCCGGATCATGTTGAAAAGACAGGCGCTCTTGTCACCCGCAGCCAGAAGATCCTTGAGTGAATTGCCGCCGTGACGGGCTACCTGGTCCTGATCTACATCCACAGAGATGCCGGAGGGAGACAGGATTCCTGCATCCATGGTGAGAACCTCCACCCCCCGGGCCTGCAGGCACTTGATTAAAAACACGGCCTCCTGTTCTTTGGTATCAAAGGTTGCAATTAACAGAACCGTTCTATTCATAATCAAGACAAATTCCTTTTAGCTCTGTTCTTTTGCTTCAAAATGGCATACATTTCGCTCTCAATATCTTCGATATGATCGAACATAAGCTTTCCGGCCAGTTCGGGCTGTCCTTTTTGAATGGCTTTAAATATCTTAGTATGGAACATGAGAGACCGATGATGGATGCTGTCACTCTTACGGAGGACATACTCCTGGGTTTTTTTCAGTATATCCTGGATTCCACGGGTAATTTCAATTAAAATCTGGTTCCGGCTGGCCTGAG
>JAOZSO010000424.1:0-3559 GCA_029939655.1 Desulfobacterales bacterium | reverse complement strand
ACATAGCTTTTGATATAGCTGAAAGGGATATCGAGGTTGGTCAGCCAGCTGCCTTCATGATGAAACCAGCCGCTGCCACAGGATACAGAGAACCAAGGATTTTTGGCTTTTTCATATTCTGCCAGCCAGTTCTGACCTTCAGATGATTTTCCAAGCGCCGCAATCTTTTCCGCAGCCGGATTGTCACCCCTTAGAATATCTGCCACAACTTGTGTCGAATGTGCCAGTCTGGAGAGCCGGCACAATTCCTCTTCCGGTTTGAACATGGAAACATATGCGCCGGCAACCATCTTGCCGATGGCGCTTTCACTGATCCCAGGAAAGAGTTTTCTGGCAACATCGGCAAACATGAGGTAGGCCAGATAGGTCAGATTGAGCATTTCAAAATGATACTGCCACCCCTTGAACATCTGGTTGACAAGCGTGTCGAAAGATTCGAGCAGATTGTATGAATCGTAGTAGCCCTTGGGCGCTGGCAGCACTTCATCTTCCGGAACGTATTTCGGAAGTTCCGGAGGAATCTTCACGGCCTCCATTTCCTGGCCAAGCGCTTTGAACTTTGTCAGCCATTTTTCCCACAATTCATCATAGTGTTCAAATACATAGAAAACACGTTTTTCGAACAGCGCTGCTTTCTCGCCGATAATTTCATCGGGTGGGGGAGCGATGGCACAGATGTACAGGTAACACCCAACCATCCTTTGGGCAATTCCTTGAGCAGGCGGAATACAAAAAACCCGGGTGGTGTACTGGGAAAGTGATATCTGCCACGCTTCTTGAAAAATAAGGTCCAGGGGCGGCACGGGTTCAGGTGCATGGATCTTGTCCTGATACCAGAATTGTGCCTTTTCCCAGTCGGCTCTGTCATTGGAAAACAGGTGATGGCCTGGGTACATCTCTTCCCAGCCTTCAAGCTCTTGGGGAACCTGAAACTCGTGGGGATCTGGAAATCTTCCTTTTTCGTCCGGCATTGTGTGTCCTCCTTTTGTTGTGGGGTTAATAGGAATCGTGCCGAACCCTGAAGTTCCGCAGGGTAGGTATAGACATAAATAGCGGAGAATCGGAAATCAGGCTCAGAAAAACATATCAGCGAAAACAGTCAGCAAGCAGAAGGAAATTTAGTTAGGTTATTTATGGATGACCCATAATATTCTGTCAATTCAATTAAATTGATGCTATCTATAAGTTTTTCTTATGTGAATTATTATTCATAAATAAAATTATCGAGAAGGAAAGCGTTCATGTTGAACTTCAATCAGCTCAGAACCTTTCATTATACAGCAAAATATCGAAGCTTTACCGTTGCGGCAAGCACGTTATTCGTATCGCAGCCGGCCGTCACTGCGCAAATAAAAGCGCTCGAAGCAGAATGCAGCCTGAAGCTTTTCAAAAGAAAAGGACGTCAGGTACATCTGACGGAAGAAGGTAAAACACTATATGAATACACACAAAAAATCTTTCAATATGAAAAAGAAATCGAGAATATCATTGATGACATGAAGGAGTTAAAGCGAGGTGTCCTGCGGGTAGGATCTACCAAAACCTATGCGCGTTATTTTATGCCTTCCCTCCTCTCCAGTTTTCATCAAGACTATCCACATATCAAACTCCACCTGGATGAAGGAAGCTCGTTGGATATGACCAACAGCCTCCTGGAATTTAAAAATGAAGTTGCCGTCATTGCAAAAGCAATAGAAAATCCAGGTGTTACATTTATCCCTTTAAGCCAGGAAGAACTGGTCATCATTGTTCCGGCAAATCATCCACTGACAGCTAAAAAAAGTATCTCCCCGGAGGAGTTGGCCAAAGAACCGTTAATCATGAAGGAAACGGGTTCAGGAACCCGAAAACGCGTGAGCATGTTTTTTGAGCAACATCATTGTACGCCCAACGCCCTCATGGAAACCAGCAACACTGAATTTATCAAACAGTTGGTTCAAAAAGGGGAAGGGATTTCCATTCTTGTGAAGGCGTGTGTGGCTGCGGAAATCGAAGAAGGAAAATTGGCAACAGTTCCGCTACGAGGGCAGCGGATTTATCTTGATGTCAGTTTTGCACATTTAAAAAATCAACCCTTGTCCGTACCTGCCAGGGCTTTTGAAAAAGTCTTGAAAAAATTACGGTCTGAAGATATGCGACCACAGGATATTGGGACTTTGATGTTGAAAATACTGTCCCAGCAACGATGAGGGCGGAAGGGTTGGAGGGTTGGAGGGTGATACAAGGGTGATAAGAGGGTTCGAGGGGTACGTTCCTAAGCTCTTCGTTCTTGGCTCTTAGCTGTTGGTTGATTAACAGCAAAAAGCCAAGAGCAAACGGCTAACAGCCGACAACCGTCAGGTTGTCCAATGACAGCCGAAGGCGAAGTGTCGCGCGCAGCGCAAATGATCTTCGCTGAACCTAAAACTTAAAACCTAACACCTAAAACGTTGCTTAATTGGGGAGTTGTCAAGATGATCCAACATTGGGAAATTTTAAACCGTAAAACAGTGCGTGATTTTAAGATCATGCAGATAGAGGAAAAAAAGGTGCGTTCGCCCAGAACCGGCAACGCGGCCGACGTGTTGGCCATCCATTTCCCGGCCTGGGTTGTGGTTCTGGCAATTACCGCAGCCAAAGAAGTGGTCATGGTGCGTCAGTACCGACATGGTACCGAGAAGATTCATCTGGAACTGCCGGGCGGCCTCATCGATCCGGGTGATCCGTCTCCGATTGTAGCTGCCCAAAGGGAGCTTCTGGAAGAGACCGGCTATCGATCTCAAGACGTGCGGATTATCGGCGAGTGCTTTCCCCAACCGGCCATATTAAGCAACAAGTGTTTCGTCTGCCTGACAATAGACGCTGAATACACGCAAGACCAGACGTTGGACGAAGGCGAGGATATTGAAGTTATCAAAATTCCCATTGCGGATATCCCTTTAAAAATAGAAAGCAATGACATCGATAACGGTATGACCCTGCTGGCATTTTTTTACTTTTGGGCACATGAAAAAAAGGAGAAGAGGCTGTTTTGAATCCGGAAAAGTTGAAAGTGGAGGCGGTTTTATTCGATCTTGATGGCACAATTTTGGACTCCATCGGCATATACTATCAGATTATCGAAATTGTATTCAAACGACTCGAAATCCCCATGCCGTCAAAAGATAAACTTCGGGATGCTGCAAAAAACGGTGATTTTGAATGGGAGCAGCTTTTTCCGAGAAAGACACAAGAAGAGAAGGAACGCATGATCAAGAGAACCAGGGAGATCATTGACGAGATATACCCGAATCTCTTTGGAACGCATGCCAAGTTGATCCCAAATGCAAAAGAGACATTAGAGACTATTTCGCAAAAAGGGATCAAGATGGGCATCGTTACATCCACGCCCCGAGAAAACATGAAGGTCAAGCTACCTCCACTGGTGGACTCAGGCATCAACGACCTGCTGGAAGTCATTATTCATGCAGACGATGTGTCCCTTAAAAAGCCGGCGCCGGATCCATTGCTTGAGTGCAGTAAAAGGCTTGGCATCCTGCCGGAACTCTGCATGTATGTGGGAGATGCGCGTACAGATATT
>JAOZSO010000423.1:0-3562 GCA_029939655.1 Desulfobacterales bacterium | reverse complement strand
CTTTAAAGGAGGTACTTGTCTTAAAAAATGCTTTTTTGAGACCTATCGCTTCTCTTATCCAAAGTAAATCGTTATCCAAAGCTATTGCTATAAAGCCCCATAAGTATCTGTTTATCAATATAGCTTTTGATAATATTCTCGTGATAATATTTGTTATTTTCAAATGAATGCAATGGTGCATTCCACTAAAAAAATAACAAATGGACACAGAAAGAGAAATCAAATCCCTGATCAGGGATTGTGTGGTTTTCCTCAGGCAGGAAGGCTATAGCGAACCACGGATCAAAGATTACCTTCGATTTTGGCGGGATGGAATCCAAGAGTATATGAAAAAAAACTCCTTGGGAAACTACCGTCCTACCATCGGAGAAAGTTTTTTGGACGGGATGCCGGTAATGAGTGCTACCCATATGCGTGCAATCCGGCGCAGTGTGCACGTTCTGGACGATTTTCTTTTGCATGGGAAAGTCAGGAAAAGAATTGTGCGGTACGTGCACCATGAACTGCCCGGTAAGATTGGGGAAGTTGCCCTTGAGTTCCTAGGGTCCCAAGAAAATCTACGTCGCAGCAAACTTACCATTGAAAACCATCGACGCAGGCTAAGCTACTTTATCACGCATCTTACATTAAGGTCCGTTGGCCACATTTCCGATATTGGCGAAGACGATGTTCTTAGTTTTATATCATCGGCCCAGAACTGTAAGGACGGGTATCTCAGTACCATCCGCCTGTTCTGCAGGTTCTTATATGAACGGAAATACATCGACAGAAATGTGGAATATATCATTGGAAGAAATAATTATCCCATACGAGAGAAACTCCCCTCGGTATACAATGCCGATGAGATAAAGCGTATTGAGAATACGGTGGAGCAGTCCAGTGCCGTTGGAAAACGTGATTATGCAATGCTTCTCCTGACCACCCGGCTCGGCCTGCGTTCTTCGGACATCGCAGGACTGGCCTTCGGGAATTTGGACTGGCAACACAATCTTATATGCCTGGTTCAACGCAAGACAAAGAAAATAGTAGAACTGCCGCTGTTGACCGATGTTGGGGCGGCCATTATCAACTATCTGAAATATGGCAGACCATTATCCGAACTGCAGCAGGTGTTCTTGACAGCTACCGCTCCCTACGGTTCTGTCAACAGGTTGGTCATCAATGGAGCCATAAGCAGAATAATAAGGGCATCCGGTGTCAACATCAATGGCCGCAAGTTTGGTCCCCATTCCATGCGCCATACCCTGGCCAGTCAGTTGTTGCGCAACGGGACCTCGCTCCCGGTCATATCCGAAGCACTCGGTCACTCCGATACACAGGTTACCATGAATTATTTGCGTATAGATGTAAACAGCCTTATGCGGTGTGCGCTTGATGTGCCCCTGGCATCCATAAATTTTTATGAGCAGAAAGGAGGTGTTTTTTATGGCTGAGCAATTTAAATACGAAAGTGTGTTCGCCCCCTATTTTGAGAGCTTCCTGAAAATGAAGGACACCATGGGGTATGGACTATACAAATTCGGGTATATCTTTTTGGATCTTGACCGGTTCTTCCTGAAAACCGGGGCCACAATGACCTATATAAGCAGTGAACAGATTGCCGCATGGAGGGCGACCCGGGTAAATGACAAAGCCCGGACGCTGTACGATAAATACTCCATCCTGTCCCAGTTCTGCAAGTATATGTGCCATCTTGGCCATGAATGCCACATCCCCCGGCTACCCAAGGGAAACGCATGGAACTTCATTCCCTATATCTTCACCCATCGGCAAATGGAATGCATCTTCAGGGAATGTGACAGGTTGGCCATGCCGCATTGTAGCAATATGAACACGGCGCTTTTTGCCATTCCCGTTTTGATACGCTTCCTCTACAGTACCGGGGCAAGGATCGGAGAGGCATTGGCCATCAAGAACATGGATGTCGATTACCGGAACCATCAAGTTGTCATAAGAAAAACAAAAAACAAGATGCAGCGCATAGTTCCAATAAACCCATCCCTTATGGAAGTGATGAAACAATACGAACGCTATAGGAACCAAATTCCGGTCGAGGACATAGCGGACAAGGATCATTTTTTCTTTGTCAAGGCCAATGGCACCCCGTTTACATTAGGTGTAGCATACAGGTGGTTCAAGGTGGTACTGAAACAATGCGGGATACCACATTTAGGGAAGCAACAAGGCCCCCGGGTACATGATATCCGGCACAGTTGTGCGGTCCACTCCCTTGAAAAAATGGTAAAGAGTGGAGTGGATGTTTATTGTGCACTTCCGATCCTATCCACTTTTTTGGGGCATAAGACTATAGCGGGAACAGAAAAATACGTAAGGATGACACAGGAAATCCATCCAGAGATCATCAAAATGGAATCCTCCCTTACCTCCTTCGTGTTCCCCAACAAAATCAAAATAGGCATCGATTATGGAAACGACCACTGATCTTGCAAAATATCTGACAAGGTTCTTTACAGAATATCTTGTCGGTGAAAGGGGGGCAAGCTCCCATACGATACGATCGTACAGTGACACCTTTACCCTCGTACTCACCTATATGGACAAGGTCTTGGGCAAAGCAGCGGACAAGTTGGCCCTCAATCATTTTACCAGGGAAACCGTTCTCGGCTTCCTGGACTGGGTGCAGAAAGACCGAAAATGCTCCAACTCGACACGAAACCAGCGTTTGGCCGCCTTGCATTCCTTTTTTGGATACATGCAATATGAAGATGTAAAACGTCTTGGACAATGGCAGGAAATCCTGTCCATCAAAATCAAGAAACAAGGAAAAAGAAGTGCAGTCAATTACCTTTCCGTTGAGGGGATCAAACTCCTGCTGGAACAGATACCGACAAACAGCAAAGCGGGAAGGAGGAACTTGGCCCTGCTGGCATTGCTTTATGATAGTGGGGCAAGGGTAGGTGAACTCATAGACCTTACCCCGGCATCCCTGAATCTCAACAAACCCTGTCATGTTGCCCTTTTTGGAAAAGGCGGTAAAAAAAGAATCGTCCCCTTACAGGACGAACAGGTGGATCTATTACGGTCCTATATGAAGGAAAACCGTCTTGATGACCTGGCATTCAATCAACGGCCGTTGTTCGCCAATAATCGGAGGGAAAGGCTAACCAACTCAGGGGTGGCCTATATCCTAAATCTTTATATTCAGAATGCCCGGATACTGAGACCCGATCTGATACCTGAAAAAATCAGCCCACATACCTTACGCCACAGCAAGGCAATGCACCTTTTACAATCCGGTGTAAACCTTGTGTACATCCGGGATATCCTGGGCCATGTATCCATACAGACCACGGAAGTCTACGCTAGGGCCGATTCAAAACAAAAACGTGAGGCATTGGAGGCTGCATACGTTAATATTATACCAGCTCAGGTAAACGAAGGAATCTGGGAAAGGGACTCAAAACTTAGGGAATGGTTAAAGAATTTTGCAAAATAATCAATATCGTTATCCAAAGTGGTTTTGAAAAGTAGCGTTGATAAACTACTGATTACCAATTGATGTTAGAAGCGCACTTTGGATAACGATTTACTTTGGATAAGA
>JAOZSO010000044.1:9744-13324 GCA_029939655.1 Desulfobacterales bacterium | reverse complement strand
AAATTAAAACCACTATCCGGACAAATGCATCACCCAGACATGTACCGGCGAAAATTATCCCGGTGGCGGATATACCGTACACGCTCAACATGAAGAAAGTTGAAATTGCGGTAAAGAAGATAATTCAGAATCAGCCGGTTTCAAACAAAGATGCCCTGATCAATCCTGAAGTGCTGGATTGTTATGCCGATATTAAAGAATTGCAGGAAAATTGACTCTTAAACAAAAGGCTTACGAGCTCCAATGACCAGAGAAATAGTAGAGAAACGAAGATTCCCGAGACACAAAGTTTATACCTCGGGACAGCTGGAAATGTTTGACGGTTCATTCCCGGTTTCAGTGGAGGAATTGTCGATCGAGGGGCTCAAAATCCGGTCTTCCGGCTCCGTTGCCCCCGAGACACATGTCGCCATTAGGATCAGCGTGGGCAGGGATATTGTTTTTCATGGCCAGGTTGTGTGGGTAATGAATATGCTGACAGGCGAAGAGCATATGTACCAAATGGGTCTCCAGATAGATGCCATCCTGGACAGGGGTAAGGAGATAATCGATATTGCGGAGAGAGAGATTCTGATACAGGATCTTGTCGTTATAATCAAACGCGTGTAACCCTGCTATAGAGCTATTAAGAAATGAAAGTAATACTTATAATGGCGCTGACGGCGGATGGCAAGATTGGAAAGAATGCAGCGCATTTTCCAGACTGGTCCGGAAAAGAGGACAAGAAGCGCTTCAAGCAACTTACAATGGGTGCCGGGGTGGTTGTCATGGGATCGGCAACCTACGACACCATCGGACTGCCATTGCCCGGCCGCAAAAATATCGTCTTGACCCGAAAAACCGATCGATTTTCAAACCAGGACAACCTGGTTTTCACAAATCAGAAACCTGCTGAAATTCTGGAGGATCTGGCGTCGGAAGGTTTTGACCATGTGATATTGATTGGTGGTGCCCAGATCAATTATCTCTTTGCGCGCGAAGGCCTTATCGATGAGATGATATTGACCTATTGCCCGAAAATATTCGGTACCGGCCTTGCTGTTTTTTCAGAAGAGATCTCGATGGATCTCAATCTGTTATCCATGGAACAACTTGATGAAAATGCGGTTTGTATACACTACAAGGTCCTACACCAAATCCGATCAGGTTTGTGAAATGCCCGGGCAAGCCCGAAAATTTCAAGAAACTTAACGAGCAATAATTAGTCTGACCTCTTCCAATATTCTATCCAGGACAATCCCTGCTTTTTCCGTAAAGAGGAAATCACACATATCGTCACAGGGTGTTTCGGACAGGTTGATAATGGCCAGGACGGCATCGTTTTGTTTGGCATAGATGGGCATGTGGGCAGCCGGTTGCACCAGCAAAGTTGACCCCACCACGATAAAGAAATCGCTGTTTTGAGACAGGGCGATGGCCTGGTTGACCTTGTCCATGGGCATGGACTGGCCAAAGGAAATAGTATCCGGTTTCAGATAACCCCCGCAGTCGCAGGTTGGAGCAAGGTCGCCACTGGAAAGCCGGTCGTACGCTTCCTGGGTGGCAGAAATTTTGCTGCAGGACATGCAGCGGATCCGCAGAGTATTGCCATGCAGTTCGATGACGGCGGTATCCGGTATCCCCGATGCCTGGTGAAGGCCGTCGATGTTCTGGGTAACCACGGCTTGTACCAGCCCCATCTGATATAGTTCGGCAATGGCTTGATGGCCCTTATTGGGTGTTGCCTGACGTAATCCCTGATAGAGCTCCTGCCAGCGCTGCCAGTACTCGATGCGGGCATCTTCCCGGGACATGAATTCGTCAAAGTAGACCGGCTTGAACTTATCCCAGATGCCCCCCTGGCTCCGGTAGTCGGGAATTCCGCTTTCCGTGGAGATCCCGGCACCGGTGAATATCACGTTGTTGCCGCCTTGGATGATTTTCTCTGCGATTTGGCTGATGTCCATGTTCATTTTGATGGGTCTCCCTTTTGACGTTTGGAGATGGAGTCGAGAAGTCTGACGAGACAATTGCCGAGTGCGAGATACCTGGAATTAGTCAACGAGAATTGGCGAAGAAACTCTGCGGTCGATATTTGATCATCAATATAATCAGCCAATACTGTACGGCTCGTGCTTTGCATCCTTTTTGGGAAAACGCATTCTTCGTACATTGTGTGGTTTCCTGATGGTCGCGAGAGGTCGGGCATGCCCGGTTTCCCGCTTTCGTTTACAGTATCGAGCAGCGTGGCAAGATCCTCTTGGCCTTCCTCCCTGGCCCTGTCCGCCGGTGTGAGTTGGTGACTGTCCAGTATGTTTGTGCTTGCCCCATATTCGAGCAATACCCTTGCTATGCCCCGGTGACCCCTTTCGGCGGCCCAATGAAGAGGCGTGCCGTAGAGCTTGCTATATGCATTCACGTTTGCGTCCCTATTTAACAGTAAGCAGACTATTTTCTCGTGACCATATCTCACGGCCTTGTGTAGCGGGGTAACACGAAGACCCGGTGTACTCACGTTTACATTGGCGCTGTGTTCGATAAGGAGGGTTGAAAGATCACGGTTTCCGTTTCTTGCTGCTTTATGAAGAGCCGTGTTACCCTTGCGGTCTCGAATTTCCGTGTCTGCGCCGAAGTCGATAAGGAGTGTGAAGATGTCTCGCCAACCTTTAGACGCCGCCCAGTGCAGCAGCGTGTGCCCCCTTGAATCCTTGGCATTGACGTTCGCTCCCCGAGACAAAAGAAACTTCGCCACGTTAGCATACCCGAGATATATCGAATAATGAAAAGGTGTGCGACCCCACAGGTCTTCGGGGTCGACCGTTGCACCCGCATCGAGCAAGAGACGCAGTATTTCGATGTGGCCCGAATTCGCTGCCCAGTGCAGAGGTAATCCGTATTGTTCACTCTTGATACTCGGATTGGCACCGTTTTGAATCAGTAGCTTGACGGTCTTTGTGTTTCCTTTGCCGGCCGCCAGGTGGATCGGTGTGATGCCTCGGTGATCCACGGCATTGACGTCCGCACCTTCTTTGATGAGCAGTGGTACGACTTCAAGATGGCCCATTTCTATGGCATGATGAAGTAGGGATGTGCCGTTATTTTGTCGGGCATCGGCAGGCGCACCGTCTAAGATCAAAGCACGTATATCGCCGAGATTGCCACGCTCGACAGCGTCGAAGATATCGGCACGCAGATAGACACCGGTCGTATACTGGTACAGCATCCAGGACAAGACGAGGACGAAAGGAAGGACTATAAGTCCGTAGCGCAGTCGTGCATACCTTGGCTGCTCGTTCCACCATTTGCCGTAGCTTGGTCCAAGCATTTCTTCGCCCTTTTACCGGTGCGCTTTCTCAATGTTTAGAATGTAGGGACATCCATATCTTTGTTGCTTCTGAATATCCTGCGACGCTCTATGCCACGGATAATGATGTGTTGCAAAATACCGGGTGCGTCAAGGCGGGCTAATCTTGGCATGAGATATTGCTAACATAAAGGCAGGAAGTTGGCCATTCCTTTACTTTACCCCAACGTTGCAAAAGCCGGAGGGCTTTAGATCCAAGGCGTCGAGGGTGAAGTTGTAGTCGTTTACCGCGAACCC